>JBBIHT010000020.1:0-12104 GCA_037446845.1 Geothrix sp.
GCGGGAGCTCATGAATCTGGGCCACGGCGTGGGGTGGCTGCTGGGCGGCTATGGAGGCTACCAGGCCATCCGCTGGGACCCCAGGCAGAAGGTGTATTTCGGCGCCAGCGAATCTCGCAAGGACGGGCAGGCGGCGGGGTACTGAGCACCACCCAGGACCCATCCCACCTAGCGCAGTCCCCGCCCCACCTTCAGCCAGCGGCACAGGCGCACGGTGGCAGCCTCCACCAGCTCGGCCCCACCCGCCAGGCAGGCCTCCAGGGCCATGGGTCCCGGGACGATGCTGGCCAGGGCCTGGATGCCGCAGTCCAGCACCACCTCCGCATCCTCGCCCAGGCCGCCGCTGAGACAGACCACGGGGACCCCCTGCCGCCGCGCCATGGCCGCCACCCCCGCCGGGGCCTTGCCCATAGCGGTCTGGGCATCGGTGCGGCCCTCGCCGGTGAGCACCAGGTCCGCGCCCTGCACGAGGGTTTCAAAACCCATGGCCTCCAGCACCAGGCCCACTCCGGGCTGCAGCTGCGCCGGCGTGAACAGCAGCAACCCCGCACCCAGTCCCCCCGCCGCGCCTGCGCCCGCCCGCCGGGCCACGGCCCGGCCAGTGGCCCGTTCCGCCACCGAGGCGTACACGGCCAATGCAGCGAGATCGGAAGAGCACGCGCGCCGTGGCGCCCTTCTGCGGTCCGTAGACGGCGGAGGCGCCCCTGGGGCCGCAAAGCGGATTGTCCACATCACAGGCCACCAGCAGGGAGGTCTCCGCCAGGCGGCAGTCCAGCCCTGCCAGCTCCACCCGGGCCAGCCGGGCCAGTGCCGCACCGCCCTCGGGCAGGTCCTCTCCCTGGGCATCGAGGAACCGAACGCCCAGGGCCCGGGCCAGGCCCGCTCCGCCGTCATTGGTCGCACTGCCCCCGAGGCCGAGGATCACCCTGCGCAGCCCCGCATCGAGGGCCGCCCGGAGGAGTTCCCCGGCACCGGAGGTGCTGGCGCGCCGAGGATCGCGGTCTCCCTCGGCCACCAAGGGCAGGCCCGAAGCAGCCGCCATCTCGATGAAGGCCGTGCCGCCATCCCCGGAGATGCCCCACTGTGCCCTGACGGGTTCACCCATGGGGCCGCGCACCACCGTGCCCAGCAGGCGCCCCTGGGTGGCCGTCACCAGGGCCTCCACAGTACCCTCCCCGCCATCGGCGATGGGCGCCTGAACCACCTCCGCCTCCGGGAACACCGCGCCCACGCCCCGCGCCATGGCCGCTGCCACCCGCACCGCCGACAGACTGCCCTTGAAAGAATCCGGTGCCACGAGGACGCGCAGGGGCTTGGGGTTCGCCATGGCACCACCATAACCCAGGGAAGCTCGTGCGATCATGCGTGGATGGATGCCCCCCTTTCCGTCAAGCGCCTCCTCGAACAGGTCAAGAGTCGGCTGGAGCCCCCCTTCTCGGCGGTGTGCGTGGTGGGGGAAGTGTCCAACTTCAAGGCCAGCGGGCCTCACTGGTATTTCACCCTGAAGGAGGAAGGCGCGGCCATCGCCTGCGCAGTCTGGTCCCGGCAGCAGCGGTTGTTGGGCCACGCGCCCGCCAACGGGCAGCGGGTCGTCCTCCGGGGTAGCCTGGATCTCTATGTGCCGGGCGGCTCCATCAAGCTCATCGTCACCCACTGCGAAGCTGCCGGCGTGGGCGACCTCCAGGCCCGCCTCCGGGCCCTGGAGGCGGACCTTCGGGCCCAGGGGTTGTTCGACCGGCCCAAGCTACCACTGCCCCGGTTCCCGAAACGGCTGGCCGTGGTAGCGGCGCTGGGAGGTGCCGCCCTGCGGGATGTGCTGGAGGTTTCAGCCCAGCGGGCCCCGGGGGTGGACCTGCTCATCGCGCCCGCCGCGGCCCAGGGCGAGCGGTGCGTGCCCGAGAACCTGCTGGCGATCCAGGAACTGCAGGATTCCCACTGGGGCTGCGATGCCCTGTTGCTGGTGCGCGGCGGCGGCAGTCTGGAGGATCTGTGGGCCTTCAACGACCCCCAGCTTGTGCGGGCCGTGGCGGAATGTCGCATCCCGGTGATCACCGGCGTGGGCCACGAGATTGACACGACCCTGGTGGATCTGGCTGCGGATCGCCGGGCCGCCACGCCCAGCCAGGCCGCGGAGCTGGCCACACCGGACCGGGCCAGCCTCGCTTCCGCCCTGCAACGACGAACCGACGGCCTTTGCGCCAGGGCCGCCTGGCGTCTGCAGGGCTTGGAGACGACCCTCAATCTCCTGGTGGACCAGGGCCTCCAGCGAACAGATCCCCTGGCCCCGATGGCCAGGCGCCTCAGGGCCCTGGGGCAGGGGCTGGCCCTGGCCCACCCCAGCCGGAGCCTGGACCGCGCCGCCAACCGCTGGGCCCTCCTGCGCCAGCGACTCCTGCATGCCAGCGCCCGGACCACCCGGGAGGCGGACCTGCCGAGGGTCCAGGGCGCCCGCCAGCACCTGCTCCCGGCCGTCCTGCGGACCCTCCAGGAGCGCGCCCATGGCCTGGATCTGCTGGCCGAGCGCCTGCGGGGGCTGGACCCCACCGGGCCCCTGCGCCGGGGCTTCGTCCTGGCCCTGGATGCGGAGGGTCGCCCCGTGACCCATGCCCCGGCCCTGCCCGCTGGCACCCGGCTCGAGCTGCGCTGGGCAGACGGCACCCGGAAAGCCCGGCTGGACTGATCAGAATTCACCCGCACGGCGCCGGCCTCCGATGGGCTATTGGGAAGGTTCATGGGACGACTCTGTCTTTTCTCAAAGCTGACGGCGAAAGCCCTGGCCTGTGGGGCCCTGGTCGCGTTCTGCACCCTGCTGCAGGCTGAACCCAGGCGAGTGGTGCGCCTGGGGGTCTTTGCCCATCAGCCAGCCGTATTCCTGGACCCGGAGGCCACGGCCAAGGGCTTCCTGGTGGACATGGTCCAGCAGGTGGCCAGCCAGCAGGGCTGGACCGTTCAGGTCGTTCCCGGCACCTGGCAGGAATGCATCACCCGCCTGGAGGCAGGGGAACTGGACCTGCTGCCCAGCGTGGCCCGCACCCCGGAACGGGAAGCCTTCCTGGACTACGGCCATGAATCCTCTTTCCTGGTGTGGAGCCTGCTCTACGCCAATCCCCAGGTGCCCATCACCAGCCTCCTGGATGTGCGGGGTCGCCGGGTGGGCCTCATGCGCGAGGATCTCAACGGCCGCCATTTCGCGGAGTTGACCCAGCAGTTCGACCTTGCCTGCGACTTCCAGGAATTCGGCAGTTTCCCCGAAATCATGGCCGCGGTGGCCGCTGGCTCGGTGGATGCGGGGGTCACCCCGAACACCTTCGGGTACGCCGAGGAATCCCACTACCGCGTGGTGCGGACGCCGGTGGTCTTCAATCCCTTTCCCATCTACTTCGCCACCCCAAAGGGTCGGAACGGGGATCTTCTCGCTGCCCTGGACGCCTACCTGGCCATGGGCAAGGGCGATCCGGCCTCGGCCTATGCCCAAACGGTTGAGCGGTGGATGGGGACTCGTCCGCTCAGGCATCTTCCGGCGTGGCTGGCGGAAGCGGGCCTCGCCGCCCTGGTCCTCCTGGGCCTGGCCGGGCTGGCGGTGCTGGGCGCCCGCCGGCAAGTACACCGGGCCACCGAGAAAATCAGGAACCTGAACGAGGCGCTCCAGGAGGACCTGAGCGAACGGAATCGCCTGGAGGCCCTTACCCTGCAGGTGGCCAATGGCGTTTCCTCCACCAGTGGGGAGGCCTTCCTGCAGGAACTGGTCAAGCATGTGGCCGCCGTGACCAGCGCAGACGCCGCCTACATCGGGGAGACCACGCCATCGGAAACGGGCCAGCAGGTCAACACCCTGGCCCTTTTCCTAGATGGGGTCGCCGTGGAAAACATCTCCTACCCCCTAAAGGGCGCTCCCTGCGAGCAGGTCCTGGGCGGGGAGGTCTGCATGGTCCCTGCCGGTGTCCAGGCGATCTATCCCACGGCGGCCGTCCTCCAGACTCTGGGGGCGGAAAGCTATGTGGGGACGCCCCTCATGGATTCCATGGGGCGGGTGCAGGGCTTGATCGCCGTCGTTCATCGCAGACCCGTCTCTGCCCCCGGCACGGTGGTATCGCTCCTGCGCATTTTTTCGGCCCGGGCCGCCTCGGAGCTGGAACGGCGCAGCACGGAAGCTGCCCGGCAGGTGCTGGAGGAGCAGATGCAGCACGCGCAGAAGCTGGAAAGCCTGGGCGTTCTGGCGGGCGGCATCGCGCACGATTTCAACAACCTCATGACCGCCATGCTGGGCCATCTCAATGTGGCCCAGATGAAACTGGCCCCGGAGTCCCCGGCCGTTCCCAACCTGGAAAGCCTGGAGAAAATCATTCACCGCGCGGCGGACCTGACCCGCCAGATGCTGGCCTATTCGGGCAAGGGCCGCTTCGTCGTGCGTCCCTACAACCTGAACCAGGTGGTGCAGGAGGTGACGCACCTGCTGGAGGTATCCATCTCCAAGAAGGTCGCCCTGCGCTTCGATCTGGCCCCCGCCCTGCCCCTGGTGGAGGCCGATGCCGCGCAGATCCAACAGGTGATCATGAACCTGGTCACCAATGCGGCTGATGCCATCGGGGATCATGAAGGCACCATCAGGCTCACCACGGGCACCCTGGAGGTGGATCGCCCCTACCTCGACCAGGTGTTCCAGGGCCAGGGGCTTGTGCCAGGCACCTATGTGAGCCTGGAGGTCACGGATTCAGGGTGCGGCATGAGCCCCGAAGTGGTCGCCCGGATCTTCGATCCCTTCTTCACCACCAAGGTGGCGGGCCGGGGCCTAGGCCTGTCCGCCACCATCGGCATCCTCAAGGGCCATCGCGCTGGCCTGAGGATCTACAGCGAAGTGGGCAAGGGCACGACATTCAAGCTGCTCTTCCCGTCCAGCGACTTGCAGCAGGCCGAGGCATCGGGCCAGATCGCGCAGCCAGCCTTGATGCAGAAGGCCACGGTGCTGCTGGTGGATGACGAGGAGATGATCCGCGAGGCGGCCACGGATGTCCTTGAATCCCTTGGATTGGAGGTGGTGTGCGCCGAGGATGGCCAGGAGGCTCTGGACATCCTTCATAGAGGCACCCCGCCCGTGGACCTGGTGCTCATGGATCTGACCATGCCGCGCATGGATGGGCGGGAGGCTTTCTTGGCCATGCACCGCTCCCGACCCGACCTGCCTGTGATCCTCTGCAGCGGCTACAGCGAGAAGGAATGCACGGAGGATCTCGCGGGACGGGGCCTCGCCGCCTTCCTGCAGAAGCCGTACACGCTGCGGCACCTGGAGACCACGGTGCTGGAGGTGCTGGCCAAGAGAGGCTGAGCCGCCAGGGGCGTCGCGGCGGGAACCGGGTAACCTATTCAAAAGACCTACAGCTCCGCCTTGCAAGTCCTCGCCCAGGCAGGCCCATGACCGTCCCTTTCCAGGATTCAACCCCACCGGCACTCCCCCGCTCCTTGGCCGAAGGCTCCTTCGTGGGGCACTTCCGGGTGGAAACCCTGCTGGGTTCCGGCGGCATGGGGGAGGTGTACCGCGCCTGGGATCCCTCCCTGGAACGGCCCGTGGCCCTGAAGGCCCTGCGCCCCAGCCAGGATCAGGGCTCCGGCAACTCCGAGCGGTTCAAGCGCGAGGCCCTGGCGCTGGCCCAGCTCAATCATCCCCATGTCTGCCAGGTGCACGACTGGGTGGACGATCCCCGGGGCGCCTTCATCGTCATGGAACTGGTGGATGGAGAGACCCTGGACCAGGCCGCGCCCCACCTCGCGGTCCGCGAGAAACTGCAGGTGATCCGGGCTGTTGCCCTCGCCCTGCAGGCGGCCCATGCCAAGGGCATCGTCCACCGGGATCTCAAGCCGGGCAATATCATGGTGGGCGCCGAGGAAGGCGCCCGGGACCGCCCGGTGAAGGTGCTGGATTTCGGCCTGGCGCGACTTGTGGGGCCAACGGATCCACCCCCCGAGACGCCACCGCCCTCCCCGAATCTCGCCTTGCTCGAGGCCCTGGAAGCCGCCGAAGGCTCGGCCCTGGGCGCCACGGCCACGGGCCCCAACAGGAAAACTCCCGGTCCGGGACCCAGTTCCCCCAGCTGGGATCGCCTGACCCAGGCGGGCACCTTCATGGGCAGTCCCGGCTATGCATCCCCGGAGCAGATCCAGGGGTTGGGCCTCGGGGCGTCCAGCGATGTGTTTTCGCTGGGCATCGTGGCCTGGGAACTGCTGGCGGGGGAACACCCCTTCCCGGGCGAGGGGCGCACTCGCATGCGCGCCATCCTGGATGGCAGTCATCGGGAGATGAACCTGCGAGGCCTCCCCGGCGGAACCCGGGACCTGCTCCTGGGCATGCTGGACCCCCATCCCTGCCAACGACCCAGTGCCGCCAAGGTGGCGGAGCTCCTGGAGGGTATCCTGCGCCCCCGGCGCCTGCTCCCCTGGATATTGGCCAGCGCCGCCACCACCGGGGTGCTGCTGCTGGCGGGGAACTGGCTGCTGAACCGGGGCGTCATCGCCGATTTGACGCGGCACCGGCCCGCCCGACTGGCCCTGCTTCCCTTCAGCAACGCATCCGGCGACGCCACCCTGGACCCCATGCTCCATTACCTGCTGCCCGAACTCATCGAAGCCACTCTGAGGGAGAGCACGAAACTGGCCCCCATTGACCCGGAACTCATCCTCCGCGCCCGGAACACCTTGCGCCTGCCGCCCCAGGGTGACCTGGCCGCCGCCGACCAGCAGAGGCTGGCGGTCGCCCTGGGGGCACAGCTGCTCCTGCGCGGCGCCCTCACCAAGGGCCCAGGCCAAGGCCACACCCTGTCCTACGAGTTGCGGGACGCCTGGGGCGCTCTGCGGGCTGGAGGGAGCGCCCAGATGGCCGAGGCTGGGCACCTGGGGCCCATTCCCCTGGCGGACAAGGTTTCCCGGGAGCTTCTGAAGGCGGTGGACCCCTCGCTGCTGGGGCGGGCCCCCAGGGCCTCCCCGGAGCCGGTCCCGGCCGCCCTGGAAGCCCATGCCAAGGGCACCGGCCTGCTCCAGGCTGGAAACTTCAAGGACGCCGCACCCTGCTTCCAGGCCGCCGCTCAGCTGGCTCCCGACTTCGTGCCTGCCGTTCTGGGCTATGCCCGTTGCCTGAGCCGCCTGGCGGAGGCGCCGTCGGAGCCGGTGTTCCAATGGGCGCGCTGGGCCGCCCGGGCCCAGGGCCGCCGCTTCGACGAGATGAGGGCCCTGCATCACCTGTCCGTCCGCCAGGGGGACCGGGGCCAGTGGCAGGCATCGGACCAGTGCAGCCAGGCGGCCCTGAAGCTTGCGCAGGCGCTGGGGGCAACGGAGTTCGAGGCGGGCATCCACGCCACCCTGGGCGTGAACCAGCAACGACAGAATCATTCGGCCGAGGCTGAGGCCGAATATGAGAAGGCGGTGCTTCTCTACCAAGCCATCGGGGAGAAGCTCAGCGCCACCCGCGCCCTCAATAATCTGGCGGTGCTGCAGAAAGGCCGGGGCGATCTCAGGGGAGCCGAGGCCAGGTACCTCGACGCCCTGCGCACCGTCCAGGGCGCTGGCGACCGCTGGGGCGAATCCTTCATCACCAACAACCTGGGGGATCTGGCGCTGGCCCAGGAAGGGGGCCTCGACCGTGCCGAGGGTTTCTACCGCAAGGCCCAGTCCCTGCGCCTGGCCATCGGGGACCAGAACGGCCTGGCCTACTCCTACATGGGCCTGGCCAGCGTGGCCCAGGCCCGGGGCGAGCTGGACCGCGCCGAAGGCCTGGAGCAGCAGTTCCTGGATCAGGCCCGGCGGACCCAACTGCGCCCCCTGGAGGCCCTCGCCTGGTACAACCTCGGCGAGCTGGCCCGGACGGCAGGCCGGTTCGAATCCGCCCGGAGCCGCTACCGCCAGTCGCTGGCCCTGCACCAGGAGCTGCAGGACGCCCTCATGGAGGCCCACTGCCTGGCGGGAGAGGCCGAATGCCTGGCCCGGGACGGGCGCCGCGGCCTGGCCCGGGTCCTCCTGGAGCGCTGTGCCTCGCTCACCACCGAGGATACCCCCTACCTCCTGCGGGCCAAGGCCTGGCTTGCCCGCAGCGAGGGCCGCTCCGCCGAGGCCCGGATCCTCTTCAGCAGGGCCCTTCGGGAAGCGCCCATCCAGGCCCCGGAGATTGTCCGGGAGCTGAAGCAGGCCGTGAAATGACTCAGGGCATCAGCATCCCGCCGTTGACGCTGAGCACCTGGCCCGTGATGTAGCTGGCCTCCTCGCTGACCAGGAACACCACGGCCGCCGCGATGTCGGAGCCCGTGCCCATGCGGCCGAGCGGAATCTGCTGGGTGAACTCGGCCTTCACCTCCGGGGACAAGCCCGAGGTCATGGGGGTTTCGATATAGCCGGGCGTCACGGCGTTGGCGGTGACATTGCGGCTGGCCAGCTCCCGGGCCACGGACTTGGTGAGGCCGATGAGGCCCGCCTTGGCGGCCACATAATTCGCCTGCCCGGCATTGCCCATCTGGCCCACCACGGAGGCGATGTTGATGATGCGGCCCCAGCGCTGCTTCATCATGGGCCTGGTGGCCGCCTGGATGGCGGTGTAGGCGCCTTTCAGGTTGGTGTCCAGCACCGCATCCCAGTCCTCCTCCTTCATCTGGATGAGCAGCTTGTCCCGGGTGATGCCCGCGTTGTTCACCAGGATGTGGAGGGCGCCATGGCGCTCGATCGTCGTGGCCACGGCGGCCTTGATGGACGCCGTGTCGGCCAAGTCGGCCACCACCACATCGGCCTTGCCCCCGGCGGCCCGGATGGCCTCCGCCACGGCCTTCAGCTTGTCCTCGGAGCGCGCGGCGCACACGACCGTGGCACCCTGGGCAGCGAGCCGCTTGGCAATGGCTTCGCCGATGCCCTGGCTGGCGCCGGTGACAAGGGCAATCTTGCCGTCGAGACGGAACATGGAACCTCCCGAAGAATGAGGATCCAGTCTAGCCGCCCACCGGCTGTGGGGCGCCCCTGCCCACCAGCCGGTCCGCCGTCGCGCGGGCGGTCGGTGCAGAGCCGAGGCGCAACAAGCCGCCCGTGCCCGGCTCCTGGATCACCAGGGCCGGGCCGATCCCTTCCAGGGCAGTCTCCCCCATGGGCAGGATGAGGCGCGCCCGGCCAAACGGTTTGCGGAACTGGGTGGTCACCGTGAGGAGGCCTCCGTTTAATCGCAGGATCTTGGCGTCCAGCCGAAGGCAGACCGGCTGGAGCGTCATCCCCTGGACCAGCCGCAGGGCGAAGCACGCCGCCAGCAGGTACACCACCGCAAGGCCCCAGGCCAGGACCCGCTGCCAGCGGGGCACAAGGAGGCGGAGTTCGAGGCGGGCCATTTGCCCCAGGCGACCGACTACCTGAGCCCGCCCAGCCAGGCTGCCAGGGGGGTGAGGTCTGCCAGGGGCGTGCCGTCGCCGTAGGCAGCGGCGGCGCTGACACCGCTGAGTCCCGCCCGGGCCCGGGTTTCCCGCTTGAGCAGGTGATTGGCCTGGGGAATCTCGATGACTGCGCCCTGGAAACCGGGGGGCATGGTCTCAGGTTTCCAGGTCTGGATATCGCGATCTCCCCACACCACGGCCACCGGCACCGCCAGGCGCTGGGCACTGAGCCAGGGATCGAGGTCCAGCAGATCGCGCACGAAGGATCTGCTTTCGGGCCGGGCGAGCCCCTGGGCCAGGGCCACCAGGCCCGGGGCCACTTCAGCCGCCGCCTGGGGCAGGGGCTGGTTCTGGCGAAGCGAGGTCAGCACGGATTCGAGATAGTCGAGGTTCACCCTGGAGACGCCAGCGGGGGCATTCGCCCCGTCCAGCTGGGCCTTCACCTGGGCGAGGATGAGCTTGCCCATGCTCATGCCCGGCATGGCCAGCAGCAGCACCGCATCGGCATTGCCCGCCGCCAGCAGGGACAGCAGCGCCCCCTCACTGTGGCCCACCAGCAGCAGCTTCCTGCCCCTGGCCTCGGGCAGCATCCGCGCCACCTTCAACGCCGCCTTGATGTCCCCCACCTGGGCGTCGAGGGAGATGTCGAGCTTTGGATCCTTCGATCCGATGAAACGCTTGTCGTAGCGGAGCGAGCCGATTCCCAGGCCCTGGAGCCAGGCGGCCAGATCGCGACCCCCGTGGCTGGGCACGGGAATGAGGGAGTTGGACCAGTCGCGGTCCGTGGGGCCTGGTCCCGCCACCATCACCGCGAAATAGGGATGGGCACCGCCCGCCTTCACACTGGCTCTCAAGGGGAACGCGTTGAAGCCCGGGAAGGCGAGCACCCGGTCCGGCACCCCGGGCGCAGGCGGCAGGAGGCAGAGGGCAGGAAGCAACAGCGGCAGCATGAGAACTCCAGCGAGGCTGAGGGCTCCTCGAGTCTAGCAAAGGGCTACCATGACACTCTGTTCCTGGGCGACCTCGCCCGTTTTCGGCTCCCGCCTGGGCTCCCGGAAGCCGCCTGGCTGGCTGCCGCGCTCCTGGCCAGGGTCCTGGCCTGGCGGGTGCTCGAAGAGTGCTGGTGGCAGCCTCGACACCCCTGCGCCGCTGACTACTGGGCCGTGGGTTCGTCCACGAAGTGTTCGTCGGAGGGGCCCTTGTCCCTGGGCAACTTGGCCAGTTCCGCCTGGACCAGGCCCTGGTGCCCCACTTCCTCGTCGCGCAGTTCCTCAAAAAGGGCACGGACTCCGGGGTCCTTCACGGCATTCAGGGCCGACTGGAAGAAGGCGTGGGCCTTCAATTCGGAGGCCAGCGCCGCTTCCATGGCCTTCCGGGGGCTCATGAAAGCTCGGGCCGCATCGAAGTCCGGGGCCTCGATGTCGAAAAGCTGGGTCCGGGTCACAGCGCGGGGAACATCGCCGAAGCGCTCGGCACGGCGGGCGGCGAGGTGCAGCCCGTGCTTGGCTTCGTTGGCGGCCATGTAGCGGAAGAATTTCGCCGCCTCTGGCGTGCGGTGCTGCTCCATCTGCGCCGCGAAGTCCTCGTACCGCTCCTGGGCTTCCTCCTCCACGAGGATGGCCAGGTCGAGGGCATCCATGAGGGAAAGACGGGAAAACTCGATGCCGCGGATCGCCATGGGATCTCCCTCTACTGCTTGATGAACAAATCCAGGATGCGCTCCTTGGGCAGGGCGCCCTTGGCCAGCTCGGCCTGGCGCTCCCGCACAAGGTCATCGTAGGTGGGGGGCGGCTCGGGATTCCGGTAGAACACGCCCAGGTGCAACTTCCGGCCATAGTGCTGGGCCAGATCCATGGCGGCGATGCGGTTGCTGGGATCGTGCCCCAGGCTGTCCAGGGTTTCCGTGATGGCCTTGAGGCCCTTCATCTGCTGGGCCTCCTCGCCGAAGGTCACACAGGGCGACTGCACATTCACGAAGGCGAACCCGGGATAGCGCAGGGCTTCCTCGAAGATGGCCGACATCCCGGCCAGGTCCGAGGGGCAGGCCTGGGCCACGAAACCCGCGCCGTAGGCCAGGATATACAACAATGGATTGACCGGCTCTTCCAGGCTCCCGTAGGGCGAGGTCACGGTCTTGCGCCCCTTCTGGGAAGTGGGCGAAAGCTGGCCCTTGGTGAGGCCATAAACCTGGTTGTCCATGACGATGTAGGTGAGGTTCATGTTGCGGCGCACCGCGTGGGCGATATGGCCGCCACCGATGGAGAAGCCATCGCCGTCACCCCCCGCGGCCAGCACCAGCAGGTCGGGGTTGGAGAGCTTGATGCCCTGGGCGATGGGCAGGGAGCGGCCGTGAACGGTGTTGAATCCATAGGCCGTGGTGTAGCCCGAGATGCGGCTGGAGCAGCCGATGCCCGAGATGAAGGCCACTTCGTGGGGGGGGCGGCCGATGGCCGCCAGGGCCCGGTAGATGCCCTGGACCACGGAGTAGTCCCCGCATCCGGGGCACCAGATGGGTTTCAGGTCGCTGCGGTAGTCCTTGGCCTGGTAGGTGCAGGTGGCGTTGGCGCTCATGTTCGACCTCATTCCTGGGGCTGAAGCTGGCCCTCGTGGCTGCGCTGCAGCTCCGCGAGGAGATGGTGGAGGGCCGCGACGATCTCGCCGGGCTGGAAGGGATTGGCGCCGCCGCGGGCGAAGGACTCCACCCCCTTGGGCAGATCC
>JBBIHT010000021.1:0-11942 GCA_037446845.1 Geothrix sp.
GGTGATCGAAGGCCGCATCCATCAGACCCTTGACGACCTACGGAAAGCCCTGAGGGCATTCGTAGACCTCTACAACCACCGCTGGCGCCTCGAAAAACTCGGAGGACACACCCCCGACGAGGCCCGTCAGGCTTGGCTTACCACCCAGGCTGCGTAATGCTTATGCCTGGTCCAAACAACTGGGCGCGGTACAACCTTGGGCGCGCTCAAACCCCAAGTGCAACATTCCGAAGGAAGAATGGTTGCATGGGAAGCCTTTGGCAACGGCCCCGGCCCTTCCGCTGAGGTGGGCCAGAGACGCCTCCCAGAGGTCATGCGCTTCGTGGTTCAGCACGGGCCGCGCCTGCTCTGCCCATCGCACCCCCCGGAATTGATCGGGGACACCGTTCGCCGCGTCCAAGGCTTGGGTCGAGGGCAGCGGGAGGGAGTGCGCGGGGATCCGGCCCGGTCTGTCCCTGCGAGGATGACCTGTGCGGGCCGAAGGAGGGTTCAGCTTGCCGTGACTCGGCTTGTCACGGATCCTGAAGCATTGAAGGGGCCTGTCCTTGCCGGAGTGCCATGAGCCGATGATTGTACTCCGCGGGGCTGAGGCGCATAACCTGGCGGGGTTCGATGTGAGCATCCCGCGGCGGAGCCTCACGGTGATCACGGGGGTATCGGGCTCGGGAAAATCCTCCCTGGCCTTTGACACCCTGTTCCGGGAAGGCCAGCGGCGCTTCCTGGAAACGCTGCCCTCCTTCGCGCGGCAATTCGTGGGCCGTCTCTCCCGGCCCGCCGTGCGGAGCATCGAGGGCCTGGGCCCCGCCGTGGCCGTGGGGCAGCGCCCCAGCCTGTCCAATCCCCGCTCAACGGTGGGCACGCTTTCGGAAGGCTGGGACCTGCTGCGCCTGCTGTTCGCGCGCCTGGGCACGGGCCCAGAGGGCCTCCCGCTCAGCCGCGAGCTATTCTCCTTCAACAGCGAGGCCGGGGCCTGTCCCCGGTGCCTGGGTCTGGGCCTGGAGGATCGCCTGGACCTGGACCTGCTGGTGGCGAATGCCGCCAAGTCCCTGCGGGCGGGAGCCCTGCGCGTAAGCACACCCAACGGCTACCTGATGTATTCCCAGGTGACCCTGGCGGTGCTGGACGAAGTGCTGAAGGCCCACGGTGGCTCCGTGGACATCCCCTGGCGGGAGCTGAGCGAGGAGGCCCGGCAGGTCGTGCTGCACGGCTCGGATCGGCTGAAGGTTCCCTACGGCAAGCATCCCCTGGAATCGCGCCTGAAGTGGACGGGCATCACGGCAAGACCCCGGCAGGAAGGGTTCTACCGGGGTCTCGTTCCCGTCATGAACGAGATCCTGAAGGGCAAGCGCAACGATTCCATCCTGCGCTTCGTGCGCAGTTCGCCCTGCACCGCCTGCCTCGGCACCCGCCTGCGCCCCGAGGCCCTGGCGGTCACCTGGCGGGAGAAGCGCATCGTGGAGCTGGCTGCCCTGACCGTGCGGGACCTGCGCCGGTGGTTCGCCCAGGTGGTGCCGCTCCCCGTCGAGGCCCCCGTGCTGGAACCCATTCGCGCGGACCTGCTGGCCCGCTGTGACCTGATGGACGACCTGGGCCTTGGCTACCTGACCCTGGACCGCCCGACTCCGAGCCTGTCCCGGGGGGAGGCGCAACGGCTGCGACTCATGGGCCTCGCCATCGTGCAGTTGCGGGGCCTGGTGGTGGTGCTGGACGAGCCCTCGGCCGGTCTGCACCCGCAGGAGGTGGGAAAGCTTCTGCGGGTGCTCCTGCGCCTGCGCGATCAGGGGCAAACCGTGGTGGTGGTGGAGCACGACGCTCTCCTGGCGCGCTCCGCCGACTGGCTCATTGACCTGGGACCGGGGCCTGGCTCCGCCGGGGGAAAGCTGCTGTGGAGCGGACCCCCGTCCGAACTGCTCCGGGGCGAACCCGGTGCAGGGGAGAGCCCCACCCGGAAGTGGCTGCTGGGAACCCTGCCGCTGCCCCACCGCTGCGCGGGAAGGGAGGCGGGCGCTTTGCGCCTGGAGGGCCTGCATCGCCACAACCTGCAACAGGTGTCGTTCTCCCTGCGCCTGCAGGCCCTGAATGTGATCTGCGGCGTCTCGGGAGCGGGCAAGACTTCCCTGCTCGAGGAGGTGGTGGCGCGCTTCCAGGAAGACCAGGTGCCTGGCTCCCCCTTCCGCCGCATGGTCACCGTGGATGCGGATCCGATCGGCCGGACGCCCCGGTCCAATGCGGCCACCTACACCGGCGCCTTCGACCTCATCCGGGATCTGTTCGCCAGGTCGCCGGAGGCCAGGCTGCGGGGGCTGGACAAGGGCAGTTTCTCCTTCAACACCGCCGGCGGGCGGTGCGATGCCTGCGAGGGGGCGGGCATCCAGGAAGTGGGGATGCGCTACCTGGGCAGTGTGGACCTTCCGTGCGAAGCCTGCGGGGGGCGCCGGTTCCACCCCGAGGTGCTGGCGGTGGAGCTCCGGGGCCGGAACATCGCCGATGTGCTGGAAGGCAGCATCGCCGAGGCCGCGGCACACTTCTCCGGGCACCCTCGGCTGCGGCGCATCCTGGACGCCATGGTGGAGGTGGGCCTGGGCTACCTGCCCCTGGGCCAGCCCGCCACCACCCTTTCCGGCGGGGAGGCGCAGCGGGTGAAGCTGGCCACGGAGCTGGCCAAGGCCGGTCAGGGGCCCGCCCTCATTGTCCTGGACGAACCCAGCACGGGCTTGCATGCGGTGGATGTGACCGTGCTCCTGGAGGCCTGGAATCGCCTGCTGGAGGCGGGCCATACCCTGCTGGTGGTGGATAACGATCTGGCCGTGGTGCGCCATGGGGACCAGGTGCTGGACCTGGGCCCAGGCAGTGGCCCCGAGGGCGGGAAAACGGTGGCCAGCGGCACTCCCCAGGAGGTGGCCGCCTGCCTGGCTTCCCCCACGGGCCAGGCTCTGCGCGCCCGCCCAGTGCCCCTGGTCGCCGGTCACCTGCCGCTGGACGCCCCCTCCATCGAGCTGCGGGGGGTTTGCACCCACAACCTGAAGGATCTGGATCTCACCCTTCCCGCTAAGGGCTTGATCGCCGTGACCGGGCCTTCGGGGTCGGGAAAGTCTTCCCTGGTTCTGGACACGCTGCTGGCGGAGGCCCAGAACCGCTTCGCGGACCTGGTGGCTCCCTGGGCGCGGCGCCTGCTGCCCCGCAGGGGTGGAGCGGAGTTCACGGGCCTGGCGGGCCTCCAGGCCACCCTGGCAGTGGCACCCGCCCCGGGCCGCCGCAACCCGCGCTCCACCCTGGGTACCGCCACTGAACTGGACGCGCTCCTGCGTCTGCTCTTCGCCCGGGGGGGTGCCCGGCCCTGCCCCGCCTGCGGCCAGCCCGCCCAGGGCAACCACTGTGCCTGCGGGCAGGGACTGCCCGAGCTGTGGGCCTCGGATTTCTCACCCCAGGGGGAACGGGGAGCCTGCCCCCACTGCAAGGGGTTGGGCTTTCTCCAGCGTTGTGATCCCGAACGCCTGATCAATGCGCCCTCGCGGCCCCTGGATGGCGGCGCCATGGACGGCACTCGCTTCGGCGCCACCCTGGGCGAGCCCCAGGGACAGTTCATCGCCACCCTGCACCAGGCGGCCACTCGGGCGGGCCTGGATCTGTCCCGTCCCTGGCGGGACCTGGGCCCGGCGGAACGGCACCTCGCCATGTTCGGGACGGGCGATACCATCCACGAGGTGACCTGGCGTTTCCGGCGCGGCAAGGCTGAAGGACTTCATCTCCTGAGCACGCCCTGGGCCGGCTTCGCCAACCTGGTGGAGCGAGAGTACGAGCGGATCCACGCCGAGCCGAAAGGAGAGGAACTGGAGGGGCTGCTGGTGGACACGCCCTGTCCATTCTGCAGCGGTGAGCGTTTGAAAGAGCTTCCTCGAGCCGTGCAGTTCGGGGGCCTTCGGCTGCCCGAGCTGCTGGCTCGCCCCCTAGTCGAGTTGCTTCCCTGGTTCCAGGAAGCCAGGCTCTCTCCCCGGGTGGCCCGGCTCACGGAAACCCTGCGCCAGGAAATCACCCAACGACTGCAGGCCCTCCTGGACGCGGGGCTCCCCTACCTCACCCTGGAGCGCGAGATGGCCAGCCTTGCCGGGGGGGAAGCCCAGCGGGTTCGTCTGGCGGCCGCCCTGGTGGGCGGCCTGGTGGGGGTCACCTATGTGCTGGATGAACCCAGCCAGGGCCTGCATCCAAGGGATGTCCAGCGACTCGGCAAGGTGCTGCGCCAGCTGGCCGATGCAGGCAATCTCGTGCTTCTGGTGGAGCACGATGCCACGCTGATCGCCCTGGCCGACCAGGTGGTGGCCTTGGGTCCCGGCGCGGGCCCCGACGGCGGGCGAATCATGGCCCTGGCCACCCCCCAGGAGCTGAGGCGACCGCCCACCTCCCGCCTGGGCGCCGAACTGCCCCTGGCCCAGGTCAGGCAGCCTAAGGGCGCCCCCCCCCTTGGTACCCTGGGAGTCCGCGTACGGGCGGCCACCCTGCATAACCTGCAAGCGGTCTCCGCCGTCTTCCCCCTTGGGGCGCTGGTGGCCGTCACCGGCGTCTCGGGCAGCGGCAAGACCAGCCTGGTGCTGGAGGTGCTGGCCCCCTCCCTGCGGAACCACTTTGCCGGGCGGGCCCCTGTGGGTTGCGCGGGCCTGGATCTGCCTGTGGCCTTCCAGGACATCGTCAGCGTGCGCCAGGAAAGCCTGGGCATCGCAGGCAGCAGCACCGTCCTCACCCTGGCGGGCCTCAGCGAGCCCTTCCGCAAGCGCTTCGCCGCGACGGCCCGGGCCAAGGAGCTGAAGCTCTCGGCCAGGCATTTCTCCCTGGCCACGCCCGGAGGGCGCTGCGAAGCCTGCCAGGGCCGGGGGCTCATCACGGTGGCCATGGATCTGCTGCCCGATGTGACCGTGGGCTGTGAAACCTGCCAGGGGCGCCGCTTCCAACCCGCGGTGCTGGATTGTCGCCTGGAGGGCCTTAGCTTCGACCAGGTGCTGGACACCACCGTGGCCGAGCTGGCCGTCGCCTTCGCCAAGGATGTCCTGCTGGCCGACTCCATGCATGCACTGACCGAGGTGGGCCTGGGCTACCTGCGCCTGGGCCAGGAGGGCGGCACCCTTTCGGCGGGAGAGCAGCAGCGGCTTCGCCTGGCGAGCCTGCTGGCACAGCCATTCCAGGGCCGCGCGGCCATCCTGCTGGACGAACCCACCCGGGGCCTGGGCTTCGAGGATGTGGAGCGCCTGGTGGGCGTGCTCAGGCGCCTGGCCCAGGCGGGCCACCTGGTCGTGGCAGTGGAGCACAACCTGCCGTTCATCGCCCAGAGCGACTGGATCCTGGACCTGGGCCCCGAGGGGGGCGCCGCTGGCGGCCGGGTGGTGGCGGAAGGCCCTCCGGCGGTGGTGCGGGCCTGTGCGGCCTCCTTCACAGGGCAGGCCCTGGTGAACTTGCCAGCCCGTGTCCAGCCGCCGCCTCTAGAGTAGGACCATGCCTCCTCTTCCCCCCGGAATGCATGTGTTCTACTCGAACCAGGTCGAGCGCCTCGCCGCGCAGCTGGCCCTGGATCTGGCCCTGTTCAGGGGCGAGGCTGGCGTCTGGAAACCGGCCACCCTCGTCGTCCCCAATCCCAATGTGAAGGACTACCTGCGGGGCGCCTTCGCGGAGGCCTTCGGGGCGGTGGCCAATCTCGAGTTCAGGTACCTCGAAGGCTTCTGGCAACGGTACGCCAATGTCCCCCTGGTGGACCGGACGACCTTGTTCAGCACCCTCCTGTCCGTGCTGCAGGATCCCCAGACCCGCCAGGATCCCAACCTGCAATCCCTGGGGCGGTACCTGGAAGGCGCTCCGGAGGATCTCAAGGCCGTTCAGCTCAGTGGGCGTCTGGCCCAGCACTACGAACGCATGCTCCTGCAGCGGCCCGATTGGATCCGGGCCTTCGATCGCGGCCTTGCCCCCAGGGGCATCGCTCCCTCTTCCCTGGAGGCCTGGCAACGGGCCCTGTGGCGGCGGCTGCGCCAGGCCTGGAAGCGGCTGGAACAGCCCCCGATGCCCCTGGCGGATTGGCTGGAACACGCCGCCTTCGCCCAGGCCCCCTTCCCCGAGGTGGTGTTCCTCTTTGGCATGAGCCACATGGCCCCGCTGTTCCATCACGCCCTGGCGAAGGTGGGCACCCGGGTCTCCGTGCGCCTGTACCTGGTGAACCCCTGCGAGGAACCCTGGGACCAGGACCCTCAGTGGCGGCCTGCCTTCGCCCCCGGGGCACCGCCCGAAGGGGAGGATCCCTTCTCCCTCCACCAGGATCGCGGCGAACTCATCCTGCAACGCTGGGCCCGCCCCGCCCGGGAGCAGTTGCGCCTGCTGAGCACCCTGGCCCAGGGCGAGTTCCTGGGGCGCTTCGTGAAGCCGGAGGCGCCCACCCTGCTGGCCCATCTCCAGCGGCGGATCCTGCGGCCCGAGCTGCCACCGGAAGCCCTACCAGGCGATGCGGGCGCTTCACTGCGGGTCCTGCCCTGCCCCTCCCCGCGCCGGGAGGCGGACACCGTGGCGGACCTCATCTGGGAGCTGGTCCGACAGGGTGGCGGCGACCTGCATTTCGGGGACATCGCCGTATTGGTCCCCACCTCGGAGCAGAGCGCCTACGAGGCGCACCTGGCCGCCGCCTTCCGCAGTGCCCACAACCTGCCCTGGGCCAGGGCTTTCGGCGCTTCCCGGGCCCTCGAGGAGCTGGTGGAAGCCTGCCTCCTGCTGCTGGACCTGGGCGGAGGCGACCTCACCCGGGCCCAGCTCCTGCGCGCCGCCCGCCATCCCTTCATCCAGGCGAGGCTGGGGCACGACGCCGCCAGCTGGGGGCTCCTCTGCGACCAGGCGGGCATCCTGGGGCGACTGGACGCTTCGGAGACCACGGGCACCTACCTGCAAGGGGGCCGGTGGACCTGGGAAGAGGGCCTGACCCGGCTGGCCCTGGGCCGCTTCATGAAGGACGAGGCGGCGGTGCCCGAACTGGGCCCCAAGGGACGCCCCCTGGGGCGCCCCGAGGCGGCTTCCCTGCTGGCCCTGCTGGATCCCCTCGCCGCCGACCTGCGGGCCCTGGCGGTGGGCCGCCACAGCTTCCCCGCCTGGCAGGAGCGGCTGGCGCTGTTCCTGCGCTCGTACCTGGAGCCCGACCCGAGCCGGGCCCCGGAGGCCGAGGCCGCAGCCTTCCAGAAGGTTCGCCTGCAACTCGAGAAACTAGGGCAGATCCAGATTGAGGGTCTTCCGCCGGCGAAGGTGGACTTCCAGGCGCTCCGCGCCCTGGCCAGGACCACCCTGGAAGCCCTGCTGAGGGACAACAGCCTGCCTCCGGGCCGAGGCGTGCAAGTGAGCTGTTACACACCCCTGCGGGCCATTCCCTTCAAGGCGATCTTTTTGATGGGCCTTGGCGAAGGCCTGTTTCCCGCCCCGGAGCAACCCGATGCCCTGGACCTGGTGGCCGCCAATCCACGCCGGGCGGGGGATGTGTCCCGTCCCGAACAGGAACGGCAACTGTTCCTGGAGGCCGTGCTCTGTGCCCGGGCGCACCTAGTCTGCACCTACCCCAGCCGCAACGCCGTCACCGGCGATGCGCTGCAACCCTCGCCCCTGGTGCTGGATCTGGAGGAAACCCTGGGGCCAGGTCTGTGGCGCCAGGTCTGGGGCCCGGAACAGCCCCTGCACCGCCACGAACTGTCCCTTTTCCCGGACCTGGACCCGGCCCCTCCTGTCCCGGGCCACCCGGCCTTGCCCATCCCCTCTCATAGCCCTGCGGCCCGGCAGGAGGCCGAGGCCCGCTGGATCGGCCAACGCCTCCGCGGCACCATCGGCCAGCGGGACCTGCCCCGACGGATCGCCGCCATGGGCGGCAGCGCCCGCCTGCGGGCCAGCCTGGACCACTTCCTCGGCGGCTGTGGGCCCCTGGGGACAGGGCATCCGCATCCGCCCAGCCACCTCCGCATCACCCTGAGGGATCTGAGGCGCTGGCTGGAATGTCCTGTCCAGGGTGGCGTGGCCCTGCGGCTGGGCGTCACCGCCCCGCAGACGGAGGAGGCGGCGGAGCTGGAGGATTACCCGCTGGACTCTGGACCGCTGGAGCAGTGGAGCCTGCTACGCCGGGCCTTCTGGACCTGGGCGGCGGGGCGGGCCGATCTCAGCGCCACCTATGACCCCCTGCGGGAGGTCGAGGAGGCCCGGGCCAAGGTGCCCATCGGCCCGCTCAGCGCCGGCGAGCGGCAGCGACACCTGGCCCTGCTTGAGCGATGGGCTGCCCTGGCGGGGTCCACCCAAGGCCTCGCCCTGCATCGCTTCGGCTCGGGCCTGCCCCTGGAAACCCAGGGGCTGCCGATCGTGGATCACCCCGCCCTCACCCTGCCCCTCGCGTACCCCCAGGGCCGCGTCGAGGTGGCGGTGGAGGGCCTCGGCGACCCCCTGCGCGGGGAGGATTTCCTTCTGCTTTCCACCGGCGAGTGCACGAAGGACGGCCCCAGAGCCAAGGCACGCATGGAGTCCCTGCGCTCCTGGCTCAGCCACCTGGCGCTGTGTGCGAGTGGGGCTTCAGGGCAGCGGTTCGTGCATCTGCTCAGTGCCTCGAAGAAGGGCGCTGATGCCCATTGGCGACTGCCCCTGCCCTCGGTCCCGCTGGAAGTGGCCCGGGAGCAGCTGCGGGTCTGGTGTCAGGAGCTGCTGGTGGAGGGCGTGCAGAAGCTCCTGCCCTTGGAGGCCCTACTGGAATCGAAGCCCATCCTGGATCTGGCGGGTTGGATTGCGGACCAGAAGGACCCGGAGGAAGGACGGACCCTGGCCTGCTTCCGGGGGCCCGTGCCCCGGGTGAAGGACCTGCCCGTGGACGACCTGGACACCGGACGGCAGCGCCTGGAGGCCTTCCTGGGGCTCCAGGGCGCCTGGGAGCAGCTATGATCCTGCGCGTGAGCAAGCCCGGCCTGCTGGAGGATCTGCGCTCGGCCCACGAGGTCATCGAGGCCAGCGCGGGTACCGGGAAAACCTACACCCTCCAGCGCCTGGTGGCGGATCTCCTCCTGGGCGGCAGCACCACTCTGGAGCGCATCCTGGTGGTCTCGTTCACGGACAAGGCCACCCAGGAACTGCGGACCCGCATCCGCAGCTACCTGCAGGCCATCCTGGCCCAGAGCCAGGACGATGCCATCGCCCCCTTCTGGGAAGTGGATGACACGGCCCGGGAACGGCTGGCGGCGGCCCTGCGCAGCTTCGAGCGGGCCTCCATCGCCACCATTCACGGCTTCTGCCGCCAGGTCCTGCAGGAGGCGGCCCTGGAAGGCCGCACCCTCTTCGACCGGGAGCTGGCCGATGAGCGGGCCCTGTTCGGGCGGGCCTTCCGGGAGGCGCTCAGCGGCGTATTCACCCAGAATCCCCTGCACCAGGCCATGCTCCAGGCCTCCCTGGCGGCCGGCCACACCATCGCCGCCCTCGAGGAGACGCTATGGCAGGTGCATGAGGATGGGGGTGCGCTGGTGCCTCGCCTGGCCGTCTGGCAGGATTGGATCCGCGGGCTGGATCCGGCCTGGTTCGGGGGGGTGGACCAGCTGCTCCTGGACTGGAAAGCCGCCAAGATCCCCAGCAGCACCTTGGCCTCCGCCTCGAAGGCATTGGCGGTTCTGGCCCAGGAACTCCCCAGGGCCGGCAGCGACTACCGGTGCGCCCAGATTCTTGACGGGCTGAGCCTGGGGTCGCTCTGGAAGGCCGCCGCCACGCTCCCGGGCGACCACGGCCCCCTGCACAGGTGGCTGTCGCAGGGTGAAGGGGCCCTCCTGGGCCCCGAGGCGCTTCAGGCCCACCACTTTCTGGAAGAGACCCGCAGTGTGCAGCAACGGCTGGAGCAGACGGAAGGGCTCTTCACCTTCCAGGGCATGATCCGTGGCGTCGTGGCGGCCCTGGACGCGCCGGACGGCGAGGCCCTCGCCCAGCGCCTTCGCGAACGCTATGACATCGCCCTGGTGGATGAGTTCCAGGACACGGACCCTCTCCAGTGGCAAGTGTTCCGGCGGATCTTTCTTCGGGAGGAACGGCGGCTGGTGATCATCGGCGATCCCAAACAGGCCATCTACGGCTTCCGGGGCGGGGACCTGCCCACCTACCAGGCGGCCTGCCGCGAGATCCTCGGCCAGGCCGAGCCCCGACGCCTGGAGCAGAACTTCCGCTCCACCGCCCGGATGCTGGAGGCCACCAACCACATCCTTCGCGGGAACGGTCCCGGCTCGTTCTTCAGCGATGTCTCCCTGGTTCCGAGGGCGGTGTCCTGCGGAAGGCCAGCTCTGGCGGCCACCGTGGCGGGTGCTCCCATCCTCCCCGTGGAAGTGCTGGTGCTGGATTCCAGCGAAGGGGGTCAGCGCCTGTGGAAGCGCCTGGCCCAGCGGCTGGCCCTGGGCCTGGGCGACCTGGTGGCCTCGGGCATCTCCTTCGGCGAGCCCGGCTCTGAACGGACGCTGGGGTACGGGGATGTGCAGGTGCTGGTGGGCAAGGCCTCCGAAGGCGAGCTGATGGCCCGGGCCCTGCGGGCGGAGGGCATTCCCTGCGCCTTCTACAAGCAGAAGGGGCTGTTCCAGACCCGCGAGGCGGAGGAATGGCTGGACGCCCTGCGGGCCGTGGCCGATCCCCGAAATCGTTCCCTGCAGCTGCGCGTCTTCCTCAGTTCCTTCTTCGGCTATGACCTGGAGGAACTGCGCGGCCTCCCGGCCCTGGCTGAGGAGCACCCCGCCCTGCAACGGCTGCTGGCCTGGGGTGCCCTGGCCCAGCAGCGCCGGTTCGGGGAACTGCTGGGGGCGATGCTCCAGGCCAGCGGACTCACGAAACGGCTGCTGCTGGCGGAGGCGGGCTACCGTTCCCTGGTGAACTTCCGCCACATCGCGGAGACCCTCCTGGACCACAGCGCCCAACGGCAGGTCGTCCTGGAGGATCTCATCCACCAGCTGGAGCGCTGGCGGTGCGGCAGGGAGAAACCCTCCGCCCAGGAGGCAGACCTGCAGCGGTTGGAAGGCGATGCGAACGCGGTGCAGATTCTCACCCTCCATGCAGCCAAGGGCTTGGAGGCACCCATCGTGGCCATCTTCGCCTTCGGCAAGGGCCGCTCATCCAATCTGCTCCGCTTCCACCAGGGCGGGGATCGCTGCCTCTGTATGGGCAAGGCTTCCACCTCCATCAAGGCCCTGGCGGGCCAGGAAGCCCGGGAGGAACAGGAACGATTGCTCTATGTGGGCCTCACCCGGGCCCAGGCCAAGCTGATCCTCTGTGCCTTCGACCAGCAGGATGCCAAGGGCGAGGTGAAAAAACTCAACTGCGCCTACGACGCCCTGAACCAGCGCCTGGTGGGGATGATCGGAGAAAGGGAGGATCTCTTCTCCTGGGAACCCGTCCCCGCCCTCCGCGACACGGCCCTGGTCGAGCTGCCCTCCAGCCTGCCGGAGGACCTGGCTTGGCCTATCCTGCCAGTGGCTGCAGCCTGCGACCATGCGGCCCTGGCCAAGGCCGCCCGCCCCTTCGTCACCACCTCCTTCACGGCCCTGCAGAATCGCCTGGAGGCGTCCGAAGCCCTGCTCCACGCAGATCGCGACGAACCGGGACTGCGCCCTGCCCCGGGCGATCTTCCCGCGGGGACCCATACCGGCCAGGCCCTTCATGAGCTGCTGGAATGGGTGGACATCGGGACTCTGGAACCGCTTGAGCCCTGGAGCCGGCGGCCGGAAGTGCAAGCCAGGATCCGCGAGACCCTGGAACTGCATGGCCTGCCCCGTTCCTGCACCAGCCGAGTGACCGAGCTGGTCCACGCCGGACTCACCGCCGACCTGCCTCTGGCCTGGGGCGGCCAGATTCGCATCGCCGCCGCGGACCGGCTGCTGCGGGAGGTGGATTTCTTCTCGCGCTTCCTGGATGCGGACTGCTACCCCCTGGAAGATCGGAAGAGC
>JBBIHT010000022.1:0-11930 GCA_037446845.1 Geothrix sp.
GGTCCTCCTCCTGTGGGCCTCCGAACGGCCCCGTCTTGCCCGCAGCCGCTGGGCCTGCGCCCTGCTCCGCGTCATGCACACCCTTTTCCATGTGGACCACAATGTGAATCTCCGCTTCCTGCCGGAGATTCAGCAGCAGGTCTTCCAGCGCTACGACCGCTACCTCGAACCTCGGGGGGAGGGCTGGGTGCTCCAGGGCGCCTACGAGGTGCCCCTGGTGGCCGTGGAGCGCAAGGAGAACAAGGACCGTGTCTCCATGCTCCTCAAGATGCTCCACAAGCCCGAGAATGTGGCGGAGACCATCTACGATCAGATCGGCATTCGCCTGGTGGCCGAGGACCAGCTGGGGGTGCTCATGGTCATCCGCTTTCTGCTGGACCACCATGTGCTGATGCCCACGCACATCAAGCCCAGCCGCAGCCGCAATCTCATGATTGACATGGAGGCCCTGGCCGCCTGGACCGAAGCCTTGCCTATGCCCCTCCGAATCCAGGACCTGAGCCCAGAGGACCGCCAGGTGCTCAGCCGGACCCTATCTCTCAAGACGCCCCGGATTGATCAGAACCCCTTTTCCAGCAAGGATTACTCGGCCGTCCAGTTCACGGCGCGGACCCTTATTCGCCTGCCCAGTCCCGCCTCCAGGGCACTGGATGCCATCCAATCCAGGTTGCAGACCATGGGAGACACCGAGCTTTCGGACCTGGCGGGCATCCCGGAGCTGCAAAAAGACCAGGAGGAGTTCACTTTCTTTTTTGCACACGAAGTGCAGGTGATGGAACAATCAGGGTTTCAAAGCTCCCGATCCGGTCCGGCCTCTCATGCCGAATACAAGCAGCGCCAACGAGATGCCGCCCGGCGTCGCGTCCTTCAGGGAATCCTTCAGGAGGAACCATGCTGAACATCCAGACCCGCCACGAAGGGACCTCGTCCGTCGTGTCCATCCAGGGCAAGGTCAACTTCGAGGTGACTGCCCAGCTGCGCGATGTGATTCGCGAAACGGTGGCCACCGCCCAGCCGAAGCTGCTGGCGATCAACCTGGAAGGCGTGAGCTTCATTGACTCCTCAGGTCTCGGCCTGCTGGTTGCTGCTCGCAACAGCGTGGACAAGTCCGGCGGAAAGCTGCATCTCTGCTGCCTTCCTGCGGCGGTGAAAAAGACCTTCGACCAGACCAACCTCACCAACTACTTCTCCATCTTCGCCACGGAGCAGGACGCCCTGCGCGGCGCCTGATCCTTCGGCGGGCGGTTCATGGCCAAGGGTCTGGTCCTGGTGGTGGATGACGAGGCGCCCATCCGGGACATCCTCGGCTTCTACCTCAAGCGGGTCGGTTATCAGGTCCTGACCGCGGCCAATGGCATCGAGGCTCTGGTCGAGATGGGCCGGTCGCGGCCCGATCTCATCATTTCCGACCTGCGCATGCCGGAGATGGCCGGGGACGAGCTCTGCAAGCGAGTCAAGGCCGACCCAGCCACCCAGGACATCTATTTCATCATCCTGTCGGCCCTGGATGGAACGGCCACCCGCATCGGCAGCCTGTCCATCGGGGCCGACGATATGATCCCCAAGCCCTTCCACGCCCAGGAAGTGCTGGCCAAGGTTGATTCCACCTTCCGCCTTATCGCCATGCAGAAGGAGATCAAGCGCCAGAACCGGGAGCTGGTGGCCTTCCAGGATCGTGTGCAGGGGGAAATGGAACTGGCCGTTGCCCTGCAGATGGGGCTCCTGCCCAAGCTCCCCGGCAAAGTGGAGCATGCCCGCTACACCCATCGCTACTACCCCGCTGCCGGCATCGGCGGCGACATCTATGCGGTGCTGCCCCTGCCTGGCGGGAGCACGGCCATCATGCTGGCCGATGTCAGCGGCCACGGAGTTACCGCCGCCCTCATCTCCGCCATGGTCAAGACCTCCTTCGAGAACCAGGTGCGCTCTGGCAACGAGCCCCTGGCCTGGGCCAAGGGCATGAACGAGGATCTGTTCCGGTCAACCCTCGCGGAGCAATTCGCCACGGCCTGGCTGGCCCGCCTGGATCCTGGAGAGAACCGCATCCACTATGTGGCCGCGGGCCATTGCCCCCCCCTGCGGATCGTGGGCGGCGTCAAGGGCGGCCTCTGCCGATCCGAGATCATGCACGGGACGGGATTCATGCTTGGTCTGGACACGCAGTTGCCCTTCGCCGAACAGGACTCGGAATTCCTGGCCGGGGATCGCCTGGTGCTCTACACCGATGGCCTGGTCGAAGTGGAGCGGGAGGACCGGAGCATGCTGGGCGAAGCAGGCCTGCGTCGCATCTGTGCGGAGCTTCCCGCCGATCAGGAAGAGGCCGCCGGAATCATCGTGGCGGAAATCCGCGCCCAGAACCGGTCCGCACCCTTCACGGATGATGTGACCCTGGTTGTCCTGGATCGCACGGACTGAGCGGAAGGGATGCTGGAGCCCGCCGCCCCCAGGAAACCCTCCACGCTGCCCGATGTTCTTGGGGGGCTGGTCGTGATGGGGCGTCAGTTGCCCTGCTGGATCTCCTTCGCGATGACCAGCCGCTGGATCTGGTTATGGACGAACGCCGGGGCCCCGCTCGGGACAGCGCCGTTGCGCTGTCCGCTCGCGACCCGGACGATCCAGCGGCTCAGTTGCCCTGCTGGATCTCTTTCGCGATGACCAGCCGCTGGATCTGGTTCGTCCCTTCATAGATCTGGAGGAGCTTGGCGTCGCGCATGCACTTCTCCACGAGATAGTCGCGGGTGTAGCCGTTGCCGCCGAGGATCTGCACGGCGTCTGTGGTCACTTCCATGGCGGTGTCCGTGGCGAAGGTCTTGGCCATGGCGCTCTGCTTGGAGTTCTTGATGTTGTGATCGGTCATCCAGGCGGCCTGGTAGGTGAGCAGGCGGCTGGCTTCGATCTTTTTGGCCATGTCGGCCAGCATGAAGCTGATGGCCTGGTTGGAGAAGATCGGCTGACCGAACTGGATGCGGGTCTTGGCATAGTCCAGGGCGATCTCGAAGGCAGCGCGGGCCACGCCCACACCCCCAGCCGCCACGGCGGCGCGGGTCTGGTCGAGGGTCTTCATGGCGATGATGAAGCCGGTTCCCTCCTTGCCCAGAAGGTTCCCAACCGGCACTTCCGCGTCATTGAAGTAGAGTTCCACCTGGTTGGAGGCGCGCTGGCCCATCTTGTCCAGGGCTTTCCCGATCACGAGGCCAGGGGTGTCCTTGGGGACCACGATGCAGCTGGCGCCCCGGGCGCCCTTGCTGGGATCCGTGCTGCAGAACAGCGTGTACCATTCCGCATGGCCCCCGTTCGTGCAGTAGCACTTGGTGCCGTTGATGATGTACTTGTCGCCCTTCTTCTCCGCGCGACAGGTCATACTGCCGGCATCAGACCCGGCATTGGGCTCGGAGAGGGAGAAGGCCGCGAACTTGGCTTCCTCCGCCAGCATGCTCAGCCACTTCTTCTTCTGCTCTGGGCTGCCCGCGATGAGGATGGGCGTCATGGCGAGGCCGTTGGCCATGATGGAGGTGTAGAGGCCCGCGCAGCCCCAGGCGAGTTCCTCGCAGACAACGGTCTCCTGCATCTGGCTGGCACCTGGACCGCCGCAGTCCTCGGGGACCAGCGCCTGCAGGAAGCCGAATTCGAAGGCCTTCTGGTAGACCTCTGTGGCCCATTCGCCCGTTTCGTCGTACCGGCGTGCCGCGGGTCGCATGATCTTTTCGGCAAAGGTATGGGCCCGTTCTTTCTCGGCCAGGAGCTCAGGGGGCAGGGTGAATCCGAACATGGAAACCTCATGATGGGTGGATGACGCTGGGCTGGGAGCCAGGAGCATCAGTCTATCGTCCCTGGGGACTCCAGCCAAAGGGCCGAATCCCTTTCCCCGGGTAGCATGACGCCGGTCACATGCAGTGGGGCCGAGGTACACTGCAGGGCTGGAGTGCCCATGACCATCCGACTGGCCGACCTCGGCAAGGCTGTCCTCGAAACGGAATACGCCGTTCGGGGGCCCATCGTGGCCCGGGCGGCGGAACTGGAAAAACAAGGTCGCGAGATCATCTACTGCAACATCGGCAACCCCCAGTCCCTGGGCCAGGAACCCCTGACCTGGCACCGCCAGATCCTTGCCCTCTGCGAGTACCCGGCTCTCATGGATCTGAGCCCGGGCAGCTTTCCAGAGGATGCCATCGAGACGGCCAAGGCCATCCTGGCGGGTACCGGCCACGGCCTTGGTGCCTACAGCGAAAGCCGGGGAGTGCGCTTCATTCGGGAGGCCGTGGCGGAGTTCATCCTGGAGCGCGATCACATCGGCGTGAATCCCGACGCCATCTTCCTCACGGATGGGGCGAGCAAGGGTGTCCAGGCGGTGCTCCGTCTTCTCATTGCCGGGCCCCGGGACGGCATCATGGTGCCCATTCCCCAGTACCCGCTCTATTCCGCCACCATCACGCTCTACGAGGGGCGCATGGTGCCCTATTTCCTGGATGAGGCCAGCGGCTGGAAACTGAGCCGTCCCATGCTGGAGGCTTCCCTGGCCCAGGCCAAGGCCGCGGGCACCCGGGTGAAGGCCATCTGCGTCATCAATCCCGGCAATCCCACCGGGGCGGTGCTGGATGAGGCCAACATCGGCATGATCATTGATTTCGCCCGGGCCCATCGGCTCTCCATCCTGGCCGACGAGGTGTACCAGGAGAACATCTACCTGCCCGCTGACGCCTTTGTGTCCTTCGCCAAGGTCCTGCACCAGATGGAGGTGAGGGATGTCTGCCTTTTCAGCTTCCATTCCTGCTCCAAGGGTTTCCTGGGAGAGTGCGGGGTTCGGGGCGGCTACTTCGAGTTCCGCAATGTCCGGGACGAGGTGGCTGCGCAGATCCTCAAGCTGCAGAGCGTGGGCCTCTGCGCCAACCTGGCGGGGCAGGTCGCGACCTACGCCATGGTCCGCCCGCCGAAGCCGGGGATGCCCTCCCATGCCCAGTTCCTCTCCGAGAAGAAGGCGATCATGGATGCCCTGAAGCAGCGGGCCAGGATGGTGGCGGAGGGCCTCAACCGCATCGAGGGGATCTCCTGCAATGTGATCGCCGGGGCCATGTACGCCTTCCCCCGCATCACCCTTCCACCCGGACGCAGCGATGGGGACTACGCCATGGCCCTGCTGGAACAGACCGGCATCTGCGTCGTGCCGGGTTCGGGCTTCGGACAGGTGGAGGGCACAGCCCATTTCCGCACCACCATCCTGCCACCCACCGAGAAGCTGCAGAAGGTGGTGGATGCCCTCGGCGAGTTCCACCGCAACTACAACTGATGCACCCAGGAGGCCCGGAGGACACTGAAAAAACACAGAGAAGGCTGCCCCATTCTTCTTCGTGATCCCTCTGGGTATCTCCTGTCTCCCTGCTGAAACCCTGACCGCCCCCAGGAGTCCCCATGCGCCCCGCTCATCCCATCGTCCTCATCACCGGCGCGTCCAGTGGCTTCGGCGAAGCCACGGCGCGGCTGCTGGCCGCCCAGGGATGCCACCTCGCCCTGGGCGCACGCCGGGTGGAGCGCGTTCGAGCCTTGGCCGATGAACTCACCGTAGCGCAGGGCATCAAGGTGTTCGCCGGAGCGGTGGATACCCGCCACACCGCCAGCGTGGATACTTTCGTGACCGAGGCCGTGGAGGCTCTGGGCGGCCTGCATGTGATCGTAGCCAATGCGGGGCTGGCCAGTGGCACCTACAAGCTGTGGGAGACGCCGGACGAGGACATGGAGGCGATGCTGCGCACCAATGTGGAGGGCGTGGTGAAGACCATCCGGGCCTCGCTGCCCCATGTGCGCAGGGCGGGATGGGGCCATGTGTTCTTCATCGGCTCCACGGCGGGGCACCAGGCCTACGAGGGCGGCAGTGTGTACTGCGCCTCCAAGTTCGGCATCAAGGCCATGGCCCAGAGTCTGCGCCTGGAACTCTGCGGCGAGCCGATCCGCGTGACCTCTGTGGATCCGGGCATGGCCGAGACCGAATTCTCCAATGTGCGACTCGGGGATGAGGCCAAGGCCAAGGCCGTCTACCAGGGCGTGGAAGCCCTCAGTGCCCTGGATGTGGCCGAGTGCATCCGCTGGAGCCTCATGCTCCCCGATCATGTCAACATTGACCAGATTCAGGTCAAGTGCCGCGATCAGGCCGCCGTGCACAAGCTCCATCGGCAGGACTGAGACGGGATCACGGATCGCGCGGCTCCCCCGGCGCAGGAACCGTCCGGCCCCTCTGTCATCCTGTTGGTGGAGGCGGCTTGCCCGAAGGTCACTCCCGACTGAGCCGCACCGCCATGGGCATGGCCACCAGCACCGCCAGGGCCCCCAGTCCCCAACCGGCCCGGAAGCCGTACTGGCCGATCACCCAGCCCAGGCCGAAACTGCCAAGGCCGATGCCCGCGTCGAAGGCGAACAGCATGACGCCAAAGGCAGAGCCGCGTCGGCTGGGGTCCACAGAATCCAACAGCTTGGTGCTGATGAGGGTGTGCATCATGCTGTAGCCCGCGCCGTAGAGCAGGGCCGAAAGCGCATGACGCACGAGTCCCCCCGGCAGGAAGGTCAGGAGCACCAGGCCGAGCAGGGCTCCCAGGAGCATGTTGGGCAGGTTGCGGATGGGCCGCTTGCCAAACCCCCGGCGCACCATGGCCAGGCGCATGACCACCATGCCTACGGCCATGGTAGAGAGAAAGGCCGAGGGGATGGCCATGTGCAGGGCCAGGCCTTCCTGGGCGGTATAGGAGCCCAGGGCGCCATAGCCTAGCGCCACGCAGAAGAACACCAGGCTGGGCGCAAGGACAGTAGGCCCAGGCTGGCGGTAGCCCTGGGCGCGGCCATGGGCCGCATCGGCAGGCAGGCTGGAGGCCAGGGCAGCCAGGAGCAGGAACAGCCCGCCCAGGTACCAGCCGATGGGAGCGAAGCCCCAGTGCTGATGGATCCATAGGCCCAGGAGCGGCCCCACGATCACCCCGCCGGGGCTGGCCAGCCCATACAGGCTGAAGCCATCCGCCCTCCGGGTTTCCGGCAGCACGCCCCCCACGGTGGCCATGGTGGCGGTGAGTAGGCCAGACCAGACCACCCCGTGGGGGAAGGCCAGGGTGTAGAAACCCCAGCGGGTGGATAGCCCTGCGTAGGCCGCCAGGAAGAGGGCGTAGAGGGCGGCGCAGAGGATTAGCAGGCGGCGATGCCCCAGGCGGTCCCCCAGGGGGCCGGTGAACAGCGCCCCCAGGGCACTCCCGGCCGTGAAGAGGCTCATGAAGCGACCGCTTTCCGCCAGGCTGGCTCCCAGTTCCCGCAGGCGCAGTGGCACGGTGGGAAAGAGCTGGAAGGCCGCAAAGAAGGTGAGGAAAGTGATGGCCCAGACGAGCAGGAAGTCGCGGGTGAACAGCAGTGGACGGGACGGGTCGGGCATGCCTCAAGGATGCCAGAGGTTCGGGAGGGCGCCGGGCCAGCCGCGGGGGCTGGCTGAAGAATATCCCCTCCTTCATCGCCCGTTCCGCCGTCCTCCAGGGATCAGGCGGTCCCCTTGCGAACCAGGCGGGTGGCTACGGGAATCGCCAGGGCGAGGAGTCCCGCTCCAATGGCCCAGCCCCAGCGAAAATCCCAGCGCTCCATGACCCAGCCGAGGGTGAGGGAACCCACGGCCGTGGCGCTATCGAAGGCGAAGAAGAGTGCGCCCACCGCCCCACCGCGCCGGGCGGGGGAGGTGGTCTCCAGGATGTGCATGAACAGCAGTGTGTGGACCATGCCGTAGCCCGCCCCGTAGAGGGCGCCGCCGATGATATGTCGGGCCAGGGCGCCCGGCGACAGCGCCAGCAGACCATTGCCCACGGCGGCCAGGGCCATCATCCAGGGCAGGAGCCTCACGGGCCGCCGCCCCATGCCGGTGAGTGCCAGCAGGCCGCGAATGGCCATCATGCCCAGGGCGAAACAGGTGAGAAAGGCCGATGGCCAGAGCATCCCCAGGGCCTTGGCTTCCTGGGCGCTGTAGGGGGGCATGGGGCCGAAGCCCAGGCCCACCAGCAACAGGATGGCCACCGGCCGCCAGATCACCCGGTCGGGCCATTGGAACACGCTGGCGGGAATCTCCCGGGAGGATTCCCGCCGCAGGGTGCCAATGAGGAGGTGCAGCACCGCGAAGACCCCCGCCAGCAACAGCAGCATCCACCTGAAGCCAAGGCGGGGCATGAGCCAGAGGCCCAGCAGAGGCCCCACGGCCACGCCGCCCGGGCCCGACAGGCCGAACAGGGAAAGGCCCTGGGCACGATGTTCCAGGGAAAGCATGCCGCCGGCCTTGGCGATGGAGGCGGTGCGCAGAGCGGACCAGAGCAGGCCGTGGACCGGGGCCAGCAGGTAGAAGGCCCAGCGCACCCCGAGGAGCGCATAACCCGCCAGGATGAAGACGATGGCGACGGAGGCCAGGCGCAGCATGCGGCGGGGCCCCAGGTGGTCCCCCAAGGGGCCCGTGGCCAGCGAACCGAGCCCCGATCCCAGCATAAAGGCCGTCTGGAAGCGGCCGCTTTCCGCAAGGCTGGCGCCCAGGTCCCGCAGGTGCAGCGGCACCACCGGGAACAGCTGGTACCCGGCAGCGAACACCAGGAAATAGAAGCCCCACAGGATGAGAAAAGGCGCCGTCAGGAACCCCTCGCGCCCGGTTTCGCCCGCATCCATCATGCCTTCAGGATGGCATATGCTGGAGGATCAACTCGAGGTCCCCATGCAGCCTGGTTCCTTCCATTCTGAAGTTGATCGCATCATGAAGGGGGGCGCTCCCAAGGCCCACGAGAAGAATGCGGAAGTGGGGAAACTTTTCGCCCGCGAGCGCATTGCGCTGCTGGTGGATGAGGGCAGTTTCAATGAGGATGGGCTCTTCGCCAACGCTCTGCACAAGGATCTGCCTGCCGATGGCGTGATCACGGGCACGGCCACCGTGGCGGGCCGAACCGTGGCGCTCATGGCCAACGACAGCACCATCAAGGCAGGCAGCTGGGGCGCGCGCACGGTCGAAAAGATCATCCGCATCCAGGAAGTGGCTCTGCGCATGAAGGTGCCGATGCTGTACCTGGTGGATAGCGCCGGGGCGCGTATCACCGACCAGCTGGACATGTTCCCGGGACGCCGCCACGCGGGCACCATCTTCCACATGGAGGTGGCGCTATCGGGCCTGGTTCCGCAGGTCTGCATGCTTTTCGGGCCCTCTGCCGCAGGGGGTGCCTACATCCCGGCCTTCTGCGATGTGGTGATCATGGTGGAGGGCAACGCCAGCATGTACCTGGGTTCTCCCCGCATGGCGGAAATGGTCATCGGCGAGAAGATCTCCCTGGAGGATCTGGGCGGCGCCCGCATGCATTGCTCCCTGAGTGGCTGCGGCGACTTCCTTTGCAAGACCGAGGCCGAGGCCATTGAGCTTGGCCGCAGGTACCTCGCGTACTTCCCGCAACATTGCGAGGAGGCCCTGCCGGCCGTGCCACCGAAGGCGGTCGCGGCCAAGGCGAAGGCCCTGGGCGCCCTGGTTCCCATGGACATCATGGCGCCTTTCCAGATGAAGGATTTCATCGAGGGCCTGGTGGATGAGGGCAGCTTCCTGGAAGTGAAAAAGCTCTTTGCCGGCGAGCTCATCACTGGCCTGGCGCGCCTGGATGGCAAGCCCGTGGGCATTGTCGCCAACCAGCCCCGGGTGAAGGGCGGGGTCCTCTTCGTGGATAGCGCCGACAAGGCGACCCGCTTCATCACCCTCTGCGATGCGTTCGGCCTTCCCCTGCTGTTTCTCAGCGATGTGCCGGGCTTCATGATCGGCAGCGCCGTGGAAAAACAGGGCATCATCCGCCACGGCGCCAAGATGATCAGCGCCATGGCCAGCTGCAGCACGCCGCGCATCTGCGTGGTGGTGCGCAAGGCCTATGGCGCTGGCCTCTACGCCATGAGCGGACCCGGCTTCGATCCAGATGCCACCCTGGCCCTGCCCACGGCCAGCATCGCCGTCATGGGCGCCGAGGCTGCGGTGAATGCCGTCTTTGCCAACAAGATCGCCGAGAAGCCTGAGGAGGAGCGCATGGGCTATGTGCAGCAGCTCCGCGAGGAATACAACGAGGACATCAACCTGAAGAAGCTGGGGGCCGACCTTCATGTGGATGCCATCGTGGCTCCCGAGGATCTCCGGACGGAACTCATCGCCCGTTTGGGGCGGGCCCGCCGCCGCGAGGTCTGGCCCACCAAACGCCGGGCCGTCACGCCGGTCTAGGCGAATGGGGCGCCAGGGGCATAATGTCTCATCCCACCCCGGAGGTATCATGCGGCTGATGAATCTTCTCCCTGCGGTTCTGATGATTGGCCTGTTCAGTTGCGGGGCCGGAGAGATCACCGTCTCCATTTCGCCCAGGGCCACCACAATCAACGCCAATGGCCAGCAGCAGTTCACGGCCAGCGTCGGCAACGCCGGTAACAAGACGGTGCTCTGGTGGGTGGATGGCGGCGGCACCGTGACCGACACGGGCCTGTTCACGGCTCCCGCCACAGCCGGAACCAGCCTGGTGACGGCCATCAGCCAGGCAGATCCCCGTCACACCTCCACTGCCACGGTGACTGTGGTTGCGCCTGTCACCGTGACGCCGATCTCGGCCATCGTCCTGCCCAATGGCACCCAGTCGTTCACGGCCGTGGTCACCGCCACCGGTGATCCCGCCATGACCTGGTCCGTACAGGAAGGTGCCGCGGGTGGGTCCATCACCGCAGGTGGCGTCTATACCGCACCCTCCACCAATGGCACCTACCATGTGGTGGCAACCAGCGTGGCCGATCCCGCCCAAGCCGGGATCGCCGTCGTCACCGTGGCCCCGGCCATCTAGCCTCGGTAGGAGGGTGCATGTTTCGGCGCGTAGAGGACTTCAAGACCATCTGGCAGCAGGAGGCGGAGAAAACCCTGTCTGTGCTGGAAGCCATACCCGATGCGGCCGCCCACCAGGCTGTGGACGCCCAGCACCGTGATCTGCGTCGCCTGGCCTGGCATCTGGTGGAGACGGTCCTGGAACTGCCCCAGAACCTGGGCCTCAAGGTGAAGGGGCCCATCGGTCTGGGACCGGACGGCTTCATTGCGAGCCCGCCCCCGGCCACCATGGCCGAGATTGCCGCCGCCTATCAGGCCGTCAGCGATTCCCTGCTGGATCATATTGGTTCCTGGAGCAACACCGAGCTGGGCCGCGCCTTCAGCCTCTACGGCGAATCCTGGACGGGCGCCTTCGCCCTGTATGTCCTGGTGAGCCACCAGACCCACCACCGGGCCCAGATGACCGTTCTCATGCGCCAGGCGGGCCTGCATGTGCCCAGCCTCTATGGCCCCACCAAGGAGGGCTGGTCCGCCTACGGCCTGGAAGCCCCGAAGGTCTGACCCCGCAGCCGGGACCCGGCGCGGGTCAGAATCGTGTGGCAACTGGGCCGCCCTTCCCGCGGCGCCCGCAGCGGGACCCGGAATGGGGCAGGGGCTTATTGCCTCTGGGTGCATCCATCGTTCAGGCGAGGGGGATAGAAATAATCAGCATTAAAATAATTTTTAGAATCATTGAAAATGTATGATATTGGTCACAGTTTCACTGGACCTCTTGACCTCCTGACCCCCATGGCATTAAATGGGGGCCTCAATTCCAAATCCAGCATGCATTGGCCTCGAATGGCCTGGGGATGCCCCTCGAGGGCACCGGGGATTCGGGTCCCAGGAGCAGGGCCAAGGCCTGTCCGCAAGTTGATGATTTTCACATTTAACATATCGGATCGAAGGACATAAGGTTCACGCGGTTTTCCCAGAGGAGTTGCTCCGATGGAACTGGAACCCCCACGCGAGGATGAAGGGCTTGTAGCCCAGGCACCTGAGGACCTCCCTGAATCGAAACGCCTCCCCAGGGGGATCTTCATCATGGGGTTCCTGGGCGCGGGGCTGCCCTTGCTCG
>JBBIHT010000023.1:0-11846 GCA_037446845.1 Geothrix sp.
GCTGACGGCCGCCGTCGTTGGTCTCCTGGTGGCGCCGATCACCGGCGGGTACCTGCGGGGCGGGGTGACGCCCAAGGCGGTGATCGCCATCGCCTACCTGGCTGTGTTCGGATCCCTGCTGGCCTTCTCCGCCTACATCCACCTGGCGAAGGCCTGGCCCCCGGCGAAGATGGGCACCTACGCGTACCTGAATCCCGTGGTGGCTGTGCTGCTGGGGAGCGTCATCCTTCACGAAGCCTTTGGTGCCCGCGAGCTGCTAGGCATGACGATCATCCTTGGGGCTGTGGCCCTGGTGCAGTTGAGGCCGAAGGTGCCCATCGCGGTGGCACCCGAGGCCTGAGGGTGGCCGGGAAGCCGGGGATGGCTCCCAGGTCACGGAACGGTCGGCCCTCACCTTGCGCAGGGTGGGTGCGCTTGGACCTCAGGCCGCCGGGGGGCCTTTGAGCAGCCGCCAGGCTACGGCTCCCAGCACCAGTAGCGCCGACCCGGCCACCCAGGGCATCCAGGGGCGGGCCCGCTGGTCGGGGGACAGGGTGCGGGCCAGACCCTGGGCATCCGCTTCGGGTGGGCCCAGGGCGAGCGGGGCCCTGGCCTCCAGCGCGCGGAGGGCCGGCAGGGCTCCCAGGCTGCCGGGCGCGGGTTTGGCCTCACCCCCGAGGTGCAGGGCGTAGGTCTGGCCCGATTCGGCGGGAAACAGGAGGGTCTGTCGTCGCACGAGGAGCCGGGCGCGCAGGGGCGTGGCCCCTTCGGGCAGGGTGAACGACAGGCTGCTGGTCTGCTGGGGTGCCAGGGCGATCCGTGTGCCCTGGGTGTTCAAGGCGGGCAGGTTCCACACCAGATCGCCGCAGGGTCCGCCTGTCTGGGCCTGGCTGCCCTCGCCCAGGCGGAGCTCGGGTCGCAGGGGCGCCGCCGGGGGGGCCAGGAGCAGGTCCAGGCCCACGATGCGATCCGGGCCGGGCAGGACCAGGCGCCAGGTGCTGGCCTTGTCCGATGCGCGCACCAGCGTACCCTCCAGGGCCAGCTCAGCCTCCAGGGCCTCGGGCCGGGTCTGGGCCTGCACCGTCAAGGCGCGGATGCGGGGGGCCTCCCCCTGGGAGGCGAGGAGGGTCAGCCGATAGCGCTGCCCATCCCAGGGCAGGTCCAGGGTGCGGCGGGAGCCAGAGGGCGACAGGTCGTACAGGTGCAGGGGCGAGGGAGGATCAAAGGTGATGAAGGCACCGTCCTCCCCTTGCCTCTGGGCCCTCACCTCGGCCACCCAGGGGGCCCGGCCCTCCAGGTCCAGGGTCAACCGCAGGGTTTCCCGCTCGCCCACCCGCCAGCCTTCGGGCAGTTTCACAGAGAACTCCACCGTGGGCCGTCCCTCGCTGTCCTTCCCCAGGAGCTGATGGGACAAGGAAAGAGGCCGGGTTTCCCACAGGCCTTCCCCGGCGACCAGGAAGGGGATGCTGCGGCCCGCTGCATCTCCGATCCAGGCCCCCTGGAGCTGCCGCTGGGCCTCGGCGTCCAGGGGCACCTGGGCCCAGCCGCTGGTGAAGGATGGGGAGATGGGCCTCCGCTGCAGGGCGGCCCGGTCTTCGAGCGTGCAGGCCAGGGCGAGCAGGACCAGCAGGAGAACGGCCCGGTTCATGAGGTCTCTCCCCGCCGCTGGCGGTTGGCCAGGATGGCGGCGGCCATGCCGATGCCGCCCACGCCCAGGAAGGCCAGGGCGCGGAGGGGCGTATTGGCATTGGCCAGGTCCATCGCGACGAGCTTGAAGCTGGCGATGCCCATCCAGGCATAGCCCGCGATCATGAGCGCGCGGCGGGCCGCCGCCGGCTGGCTGAGGCCGCGCATCCACTGCCAAGCCCCGGACAAGGCCCACACCAGGGTGAGGGCTATGGAGGCGGCGCGGGTGAGGCCGTGCCCGAAGGGCGTAGGAGCCTGGATGCGCTGCACCAGCCCCGCCACCTCCAGGGCCAGGGTGGCGTTGGCGACCACCTCCAGGGCCAGGAAGGACCCAAGACCCAGGGGGCCGCCCCGCCGGGTCAGCATCCACCAGGCCGCGGCGGCCAGGGCGCCCTCGGCGAAGGCGCCATTGAAGAACGGGGTGCTGGTTCCGCCGTGGAAGAAGAGGCCGTCCAGGCCCCGGAAGGCCCAACGGCAGGAGGTCAGCAAGGCCAGGGCCGCGGCCAGCCAGCGCAGGGCCCTGGCCTCTGTGGCGAAGGCGCCCGCCTCGGCCTTCAGGGAGGCCCAGGCGAGGCCCAGGGCGAAGGTACCCCAGAGCGGCCCCACCCAGGCCCAGGCCAGGGCCACGGGCACGGCCAGGGTCAGATGGCCCACGGCCAGGGCCAGGAGCCCGCCATCCGCACTGCGGTCACCCAGGCGCCGGCGCAGAGGTTGCACCAGCGCCAGGTTCAAGGCAGCCATCCCAATCACCGGCAGGGCGTAGGTTTCCGGTGCCAGGCCCAGCCGAGGCCAGAGCGTCCAGCCATTGGTCGTGGCCAGGATGGAGGCCACCAGCCATAGCGCCGTGGGCGTGCCGGGGGTCTCCTGGAGGCCAGGAAGCCAGGCCCAGAACCCCGCCAGGATGAGGTGCGCCACCAGCAATCCGGCCATGGGGGTGGCATCGGTTCGCAGGATTTCCAAGCAGGCGGGCAGCAGCCACAGCCAGACCCCCAGGAGAGCCGTCCAGCGGGCCCGGTGGTAGGAGCCTCCCCTGCGGCTGAGGTAGGGCACCGCCAGGGCGGCCCCGATGAGGACGGCGAGGTAGAGCGCCAGGGCGAGCTCGTGATGCCCACCCTGACTGAAGACCAGGGGCGCCAGCAGACCCGATGCCAGGGCCACGGTCAAGGCGCCGTCGCTGTGGCTTCGGGCGGCCAGCCCTCCGGCCACCAGGGTGATGAGGGCCGTGGCGGCTAGGCCCAGGGGGGCGGCATAGAAGTGGTACTCCATGGCCCCGGCGCGAAAGGCGAACTGGAGCGTGCCCAGCCCCGCCAGCAGCAGGGCCACGCCCAGGCGCCGACTATCTCCCAGCAGCCGTCTGCCGGCCAGGACCGAGAGGCCTCCCCCAGCCAGGAGGCCCAGGAGAAAGCGCCATTCTGGCCCCACCCAGCCCTGCTGGATGGTCCAGCGGAAGAAGAAGATCGTGCCCGACAGGAAGATGGCGGCACCCATGCCCGCGATCCAGACCACCGGGGAGATCTCCCTCCTGGGGCCAGGCGGCTGGGGAGCTGGTCGGCGCGGAGCGGGGCGGGGAGCGGAAGCCGGGGCGCCGGGTGTCTGCTGCCGCTGCCACAGCCAGGCCACCTGGGCCTCCAGGCGGGCCACCCGTTCAGCGAGCTCCTGCGGGTCGTTGGGATCCATGGCAACTCCATACGGAAGCGTATGGCATCATGGAATCCCCCTGGACGGGTGTCAAGGAGGCCCGATGCCCTAGCCGACGACGCGGTTCCGCCCCTGGGTCTTGGCGTGATACAGGGCCTGGTCGGCCCGGGAGATGATGCGCTCGGCGGTGTCCTCGGGACCTTCCCAGGTGGCCAGGCCGATGCTGAGGGTCACCCGGTCCGCGGAGGGCAGGCCCGGCAGGGCATCCACGGCGACTGATTCCCGCAGGCGTTCAGCCAGGGCCCGGGCGCCTTCCAGGTCCGTCTGGGGGCAGTAGGCGAGGAATTCCTCGCCGCCGATGCGACCCAGCTGATCCACCTTGCGCAGGCCGAAGTCCATGCGCTGGGCCATGACGCTCAGCACCTGGTCCCCCACGGGATGGCCATAGCGGTCGTTCACGGCCTTGAAGTGGTCGAGGTCAATGATCATGATGGCCAGGCTTTGGCCGAAACGGCCGCACTGGTCCAGCTCCATGTCGAGCATGTCCAGGGTGTGCCGGCGATTGAACAGGCCCGTGAGGGGATCGCGAATGGCCTGGTGGTACAGGCGCAGGCGCGAGTCCTCCAGGCACAGAAGGCGGCCCAGTTCCTCCCCGGCCACCTCGAACAACCGTTCGTAGCTTTCGGCGCTATGGCGCTCGGTGACGAAGGCCAGGGCTCCCACCGCGGGGTAGCCGGGGGTCGCGGCGGCCAGCACCCTCACCACGGGATCCCGAAGGCTGTGCCGCCGTTCGTCCTGGTCCGAGGAGGGATGCCAGTGGCAGGTGGGCAGGGGCTGAAGGGAGACCTGTTCCGCCAGGGCCCGTTCCAGGGATTGGCGATCCTCCAGGCTGGCGGAGGAGCCGTGGACCCCCTGGGACCAGGCACCATCCTCCCCGGCGTAGGCCACCATCAGGGCTCCGGGCAGCACCAGCTCCTGGAGGATCTCGATGAATCCACTGATGAGCTTGGAGGTGTCATGGTCCGCGGTGTAGAGGCGCGCCACCGAATCCCGCAGGGCCGTTTCCACCAGTCGCTGTTCCAGGGCCTGGGAGAGGCGGTGCTGGATGGCCTCCACCGCGAAGTTCTCCTGGGCCAGGCGGGGCACCGCGTGGCCGGTGCGGGGATGGGGCCAGGCTTCGGCCAGCGCGGTGGCCACCTCGACCACATGGTCCAGGTCGCGGCCCTTCACTAGAAAGCGGTCCGCGCCGCAGGTCTTGGCCCAGAAGCGGGCCAGCCCGCCGCCCTGGGCAGTGAGCAACAGCACCGGCAGGTTCCGCGTGGCCCGGTCGTCCTTGAGCAGGCGGCAGAATTGATAGCCGTCCAGCAGGGGCATGACGCAGTCGCTCACCACCACATCGGGGTATTCGGTGGACAGCAGGATCAGGGCCTCGGCGCCGTTGCGCGCTTCGAGGGTCGTGTGGCCATGGCGCTGGAACAGGTGGCGCAACAGGCTCAGCTGAATCGGATTATCATCGACCAGAAGAACCTGGAGCGGCTGCAAGGGTCTGGAAGGACTGATCGTCATAGGTCCTGTTTATCGTGGGCTGGGCCAGAAAACCTGATTTCCCGCATGGCGGGGCATGAGTCTAGGCCCGTGGGATGCTGGGTGGGGAGAAGGACGCATCATGATGCCGATGGATCACGCAAAAAGACAAGTGTCGGGATGGCCCGGGGCGGGGGCCTGACCCATGGATGCGCCGCTCCTCCTGGCCCTGAGCCGCGCCTGGCTGGCCCAGGCGAAAGGGATGCCCGTGGAGGCTATCTGGACCTCGGGCCGGGCCCTGGGCCTGCGTTGGGGTAGCCGGGGCGCCGCGGAAGGCTGGGTCTTTCTCCTGCAGCCCCAACCGGAGTTGTGGCTGCTGCCCGTGGACCACCCTGGCTGGCGCAGGCTGCAGGGAGAGGCTGCCAAAGCCCAGGGAAGCCCCTGGTCCCCGTGGTTCCAGGGGGCGCGGTTGAAGGCGGTGGAGGGGGATCCAGGGGAACGGTGGCTTGGCCTGGTGTTCGAACGCCGAGCGATCACCGGGCGCCTCGAGACGGTGCGGCTCGCCTTCCAGGCCATCCCGGGCCGGGCGGGGTTACGGGTGGACGGCCTGGACCTGACCACCCCGCGCCTGGGGCTTGGGTGTCCCTTTGGGGCCACCCAGCCCATGCCCGGGGGGGATCCGCCGCCCCTGGTGCGCTGGCGGGCCCGGTGGGGCGAGGATCTGGCGGCCGCGCTGAGGGGCGAGCGGCCCGAGGTGCTCGCGGGTGAAGGTGATCTGCTGGCCCGCCACCGGGCCTGGTCCGCCGGTCGGGCCGAAGCCCTGGTCCTGGGGCCCCTGCGGGCGGAACGGGCCCGGAAGGCCCAGGCGGAAGGGGCCCGGCTGGACCGCCTGGCGGCCGCCCTCGGCCGAGACCGGACCCGACATGAACGCAGCCTGCTGTGCAAAGGGCCGGCCCAGGCCCTGTCGGCGGAACTCTACCGCCTGAAGGGGCAGACCCGCGAGGCGGTGCTCCTGGATGGCACTCGCCTCGACCTGCCGGAAGGACTGACGGCGGAGGTGGCCGTGCAGCGCTGGTTCAGCATCGCGAAAAAGGCTGAGCGGGGCCTGGCCCGGGTGCAGGAGCTGGAGACCGAGCTGACCCGGGAGCGGGCGCTCTGGGCCAACTCGGAGGCGGGCGCTGGTGGAACACTTGCGGCGGAGCCCCTCCCTGAGGGAAAACCGAAGGGGGCCGGTGCCATCAAGGCGGGGGGGGCGAAGCGCATGCAGGGATCAGGGGGAGGCCACCCGGAGGCCAGGCGCAGGGATGGGAAGGGCGCGGGCTTTCGGAGTGTCATGGTGGATGGCTTCGAGGTGCTCATTGGCAAGGGCGATGCGGAAAACGATCAGCTCACCTTCAAGGTCGCCGACAACCTGGATTTCTGGCTGCATGTGGCCACCGTTCCGGGTAGCCATGTGGTCATCCGCAACCCGGACAAACTCAGCGAGCTGCCCCGCGCCGTCCTGGAGCGGGCGGCGGAATTGGCCGCCTATCACAGCAAGGCCCGGGATGGCGGCAAGGTGGAAGTGCATCTTGCCCGCATCGCCGACATCAGCAAACCCAGAGGCTTCGCGCCGGGAAAGGTCATCCTCAAAAAATGGACGGGCATCCGGGTGTACCCCAAGCCCTAGACCGTCATTCCGCCTTCACCGCGAAGGGATTGAAGCCGGCCCTTTTCAATTTCTCGGCGGCCTTGTCCAGGGCGGTTCGTTCGGCGGGCCTGGCGAGGCGAACCTTCAGCTGGCCCTTCTGCTTCAGCGTGATGGTGGCGAACCCGGCCGCCTTGGCCTTGTCGGCGATGCGCTTGGCCTCGACGGCATCGGAAGTGGCCACCAGTTGCAGGGTCCAGGCCCCAGCCCCTGCCTTGGCGCCACCGATGGTCTCGATGTTGCTTCCGGGGTTGGCCACCCCGGCCTTGGTGTCGGGCCTGGGCCCGGCGGCCTCCACCCTCGGCGCGGGCACCAGCCGGTCGGGGCTGTCGCCCTCGAACAGCTTGAGCTGGTCCAGGAGCGGCTCCGGCAGGTCCTTTAGGTCATCCAGGGCGTTTTTCGGAGCCGGTCGTCGCAGGGCCTCGCTCTGCTTGCCCACCTGAACGCCCAGCACGAAGGCCAGGGTGAGCAGACCCACGCCCATGCCAGCCACCCAGAGGATGGACTGATGGCTGATGCTGATCTGATCGCGGGGGGTCATGGCCGGTCCAGCCTAACGCCTTCCAGCAGCGCCGCGAACTGAGACCCTGCGCTGGCCGGGGCGGTGATGAGGACGGTCTGGGCGGGTTCCAGCAGGGCGGCGGCCAGCAGCTGCCCACCCGCGCCGCCGAATTCTCCCCAGGTCAGCTTCGGGTGGCAGGGTCTGGGCCAGGCTGGATGCTGCTCAGCCAACCCAGCCTCCACGACATCCATTCGGCTGGAGCCATTGCTGCCGCCGATCCAGCGCTCGGGGAAGGTGGTCCCAAGAGCCGCGCCGATGGCCCGGCCCAGGGCCCGGCTCCGGGCTTCCAGGGAAGCGTCCGCAGCCGAACTCGCCGCCAGGGCCCGGAGGAGCGCCCTGGGCCGGACGCCCCGGGCCTCGGCTCGCTCCGTGGCTTCCAGCACGAAGGCCTGGGCCCCTTCGCCCGGAAGGAAACCCCGGCCGCTGCCCAGGGCGGGATCGCCCAGCCGGACCAGCAAACCCGCACCGCCGCAGATGTCCACCAGGAGCGGAAACAGTCCATCGGTGCCGACGATGAGGGCGGTCTCGGCCAGGCCGGAGCGCAGCCAGCGGGCGCCCTGCTCCAGGGCCGCGAAGGTGGCGGCTTCCCGATCCACAAAGGTGGCGCTGGGCCCCTTCAGGCCGAAGGCCAGGGCCAGATGGCCGCTGGTGGCATTGGCAACGGAGTTGGGAAAGATCAGGGGGGAGGCGCCTTCAGGGCCCCGTTCCAAGTAGGGCCGCATGAAGGCCTCGCTGGCCTCGCTGCCCCCGGTCAGGGTGCCCACGCAAATGGCGCCGTGGTCGCCCAGCCCGCTCGGGTCCAGGCCCGCGTCCCGGAAGGCCTCGGCAGCCGCCACCCAGGCGAACCGGCCGGGCCGGTCCAGGCGGCGCAGTTGCATGGGGGGAATGATGCCCGCGGGGTTGAAGGCCGTGCAGGCCGCCCCCCGGCCCTGTCCCAGAGGTTCCGGCAGGTCGCGAAAGCAGGAGCCCGGCCGGGTCAAACCGGCGCGGGCGGCCTCGATCCCGTCGCCGCAGGGCAACACCAGGCCCAGCCCGGTGATGGCCAGTTCCAGGGTCATGCGCCACCCCACCGCTTCAGCAACAGGCTCACATTGTTGCCGCCGAAGGCGAAGGCGTTCACGAGGGCCGTCCTGATCTGCCGCTCCTTCGCCACCAGGGGGGTGCAGTCCAGGTCGCAATCGGGAGCCGGGTCCTCCAGGCGCAGGGTGGGGCTCACCACCTGGTCCCGCAGGGCGAGCAGGGCCACGGCCGCGCCGATGGCTCCCGCCGCGCCCAGGGTATGGCCGAACTGGCTCTTGCTGCTGGTGACGGATACTCCCCGGGCCGCTGGGCCCAGGGCCTGGCGGATGGCTCGGCATTCCGCGCCATCGTTGGCGGGGGTGGCCGTGCCGTGCGCCGAGACCAGATCCACCTCCGAGGGAAGGCTGTGGCCCACTCGCAGGGCCAGGCCCATGGCCCGGGAGGCGCCTTCCCCTTCGGGATGGGGGGCCGTGGCATGATGGGCGTCCATGCTGGCCCCGTAGCCGAGGACTTCGCCGTAGATGGTGGCGCCCCGGGCCAGGGCGCGATCCAGGGGCTCCAGCAGCATTTGCGCGGCGCCCTCGCCCAGGTTCAGGCCGGCGCGATCCCGGCTGAAGGGCCGGCACTTAGCCCCGTCCACGGCCTTGAGGCAGGCGAACCCCGCATAGGTGGTGCGGCAAAGGCTCTCGGCCCCGCCCGCCACGGCCAGATCCAGTTCCCCTGTCGCGAGGCGCTCCCAGGCCTGGCCCAGGGCCAGAAGGCTGGAGGAGCAGGCATTCATGATGGTGGCGCGGGGGCCCTCGGCCCCCAGGGTCAGGGCCAGGGCATCCGTGACGCGGCAGGGACCCTGGTAGGCCGCCTCCAGGGCTGGGCCCGGACGCCCTGCCAGCCTTGCTTCCAGGAAGGCCTCGGCCACCGGCAGGCCCGTGGTTCCGGCGCCCTGGAACACGCCGATGCGGGTGGGCTCGCTGGCGGGGCGGAAGCCGTCCAAAGCCTCGTCCAGGGCGAGCAGGGCCATCCGTTCGCCGAGGGTCTGGTGCCGCCGGGGCTCCAGCGCCACCTGGGCGGCGATCTGGGCAGGCTCGCTGGGCAGGTGCAGGCGAGTCAAGGGTCCCAGGCCATCCCGACCCTCCAGCATGGCTGACCAGGTGCCTTCCCGGTCAAGGGCCAGGGAGGACACTAGGCCAAGGCCAGTGATGACCACGCGGTTCATGCGCGCTTGACCAGCAGCGTGGCGGTGCAAAGTTCGCGGCCCTCGCAGGCAACAGTGCCCTTCACCTTCAGGAGGCCGGCGAAAGAGCCCTCCGCCCGCACCTCCAGCTGGAGGCGGTCCCCTGGAAAAGCGGGTCCCCTGAACCGGGCATCCTGGACGGCGGCCAGGAAGACGGCGGCCCCCCGCAGGGATTCAGCCTCCAGGAACCCTCCGGCCTGGGCCAGCATTTCCAGCATCAATACGCCCGGGAGCAGGGGCCGGTCCTGGAAGTGGCCCTGGCACCAGGGCTCCCCGCTGGTCAACAGTTTCTCCGCGACGACCCGTCTGCCGGGTTCTCTAGCCAGGACGCGGTCCACCATCAGGAAGGGGTAGCGGTGGGGCAGCTGCGCCTGGATGTCGTCGCCAATCCGGCCTTCCGCCATGGGGTCAGGCCTTGGCGTGATCAGCGACGAAATCCGTGAGGGCCTGCACGGATCTGAAGGCCTTCATGCCCGCGGCCTCGTCCTCGATCTTCACGCCGAAGGTCTGCTCCAGGCCCAGGACCAGCTCCAGGGCGTCAATGGAATCCAGGCCCAGCCCCTCGCCAAAAAGCGGGGCATCATCCAGGATCTGGTCTGGCGTCATGCCCTCGAGCTTCAGGCGCTCGATGAGCATAGCCTTGATGCGCTGCTTCAGATCGGTCATGGGGTTCCCGGCAGGAAGGTGGAAGCCCCGATTCTACCCGGATCGCCTCCCGGCCATGGGGTTGTGATCCTTACCCGGAAGCGGGGGCCGCAAAGGGCGCTAAGCTGGAGCTTCGCGGATGCCTCCGCAGAAGGGTGCCATGGCCCATCCAGCCTCGCCATTCTTGTCAGTGCTGATCCTGTTCCTGGTCGCGGCAGTGACCGCGATCGCCATCCTGGTGCTTTCGGGGGTGGTGCTGCCCCTGCTCAAGCCCAGGAACCCCCAGTCGGCCAAGCTGCGGCCCTACGAGTGTGGTGCCCCGCCCCTCCAGGAAGGCGCCCGCCACAAGTACTCCGTGCGGTTCTACCTCACGGCCATGCTCTTCATCCTGTTCGATGTGGAGGCGGCCTTCCTCCTGCCCTGGGCCGTGATCTACAAGCAGACCCTGTGGACCTTCATTCCCATGCTCAGCTTCATGGCCACTCTGCTGGTGGGCTTTATCTACGCCTGGGGCAAGGGTGCCTTCGAGTGGGAGCGCTGATGGTGCGCGTTTGGGTCCGCCCGGCGCGCAACGAGGGGCGTGGAGCGACCCCGGGCCAGGCCGGCCAGGGGCCGAGACTGGAATGGGGCGCGAGCCCAAACCGCCTGAAGGCGAGCGAGGCAACCCATGGCTGAAATGAATGTCAATGATGCGGTGGTGACCACGCGCCTGGATGCGGTGGTGAACTGGGCCCGCAAGAACAGCCTCTGGCCCCTGCCCTTCGGCACCGCCTGCTGCGCCATCGAGTTCATGAGCATGATGGCCTCCAAGTACGACCTCAGCCGCTTCGGCGCAGAGGCCATGCGCTTCAGCCCCCGCCAGAGCGACATGATGCTGGTGCTGGGCACCGTCACCAACAAGATGGCTCCCGTGCTGCGCACCATTTACGCCCAGATGGCGGAGCCCAAGTGGGTGATCTCCGTGGGTGTCTGTGCCAGCTCGGGTGGCATGTACCGCACCTACGCCACCCTGCAGGGTGTGGACCGGGTGATCCCCGTGGATGTCTATGTGCCCGGCTGCCCGCCCCGACCCGAAAGCATGATCTACGGCGTCATGAAGCTGCAGGAGAAGATCTCCAAAGAATCCCTGTCCATGCGCAAGGATCACATCGCCCGGTTCTACGAGAGCCTGGCGCAGCAGGAAGCCATCCAGGCCGACCAGGGACGCACGAGCCAGCAGGCCGTGCGGGACATGCTGATGACCGCCGCCGAGCGCGGCGCGGGTACCATTTTCTAGGCGGGGCGGACCATGGTCATCGAGCAGATTGCGACAGAGATTCCCGGTGCCATTACCGACCGCCACGAGTTCCGGGGCGACCAGACCGTCGTTGTCGCCCGGGAGCAGTTCCTGGCCGTGGTGAACCTCCTGCACCGCGAGGGCTTCCAGTTCCTCGTGGACATCAGCGCCGTGGACTGGCTGGAACGGCAGCCCCGCTTTGATGTGGTCTATCACTGGCTGAACCTCGCCAGCCAGGAACGCCTGCGCCTCAAGGTTCCGGTGGCGGAGGGCGAGGCCATGCCCAGCCTCACGGGACTGTTCAAGACGGCGGATTGGTTCGAGCGGGAGGTCTTCGACCTGTTCGGGATTTCCTTCCAGGGGCACCCCAACCTGAAACGGCTGCTGCTCTGGGACGATTTCCAGGGACACGCCCTGCGCAAGGACTTCCCCCTGGATGGCGGCGATCCCTTCTGCATGGAAGGCTGCACCGCGCCCTACAACCACGGCCAGCGGGGCTGAGGACATGACCATGGAATCCATCGCCCTCACCAAACAGCCCATGGAAGGCGATCGCATGATCGTCAACCTGGGGCCCTCCCATCCCACCACCCATGGC
>JBBIHT010000024.1:0-11835 GCA_037446845.1 Geothrix sp.
GAGCGGCGGTGGTTGCGGGCAGGCCGCCCCGCAGGGCCGCCTGGCGAGCCGGAGCCTGGCCGATCCCCGCGCTCACCACATTGCCGAGGATCGCCTCGGTGGGCACCGCGCCGGGCACGGCGGCAAGGACCGCCTTGATCACCTGGGCGGCCAGGTCCGGCGCGGCCAGGGGTGCGAGGCCCCCCTGGAACTTGCCAATGGGGCTGCGAAGGCATTTCAGGATGACGGCGTGGGACATGGTGAATCCTTTTTTGGGGGTCAGCGGCTGTCGGCGGAACGAGGACGGAGGGGGGGCATGGCGGGGTCGTCCAGGCCGCTGAGGTCCAGGTTCTCCAGGTTCAGAGTGGGCGGGGCGGCCAGGTATAGGTCGGGCGCCTCGTCCTGCAGGTGGCGGCGGGTGCGGTCCATGAGGGACTCCAGTTCCCGGATGAAGCGGGCCCGATCCATTTTCAGGCTGCGGATCTGGACTTCCAGCTCCACCACCTGTTGCTGGGCGCCGCGCAGGATCTCTTCGCCCTTGAACTGGGCCTCCCGGATGAGCAGTTCCTTCTCGCGGCTGGCGCCGTCCAACACATCCTCCCGGGTGCGCTGGGCCTGGAGGAGGGTCTCGCGAAAGATGTGGTCCTGATCCTGGTACTGGCGGAGGCGCTCCCGGCTGTCTAGCACCTCCTCCTTGAGCTTCTGGTTCTCGGCCAGCAGTTCCTCCCATTCCCCCGCGATCTCGAGGAGGAAGGTGCGGACCTCGGATTCCTCCAGGCCCCGGAAGACCTTTTCGAACTCTCGGCGCTGGATGTCAAGGGGGGTGTACTTCATGGGAACCTCAGGAAACCAGAGCCCTCAGGAACACGCGTTGGATGAAGCCCAGCAGGAGCACGGCCACCAGGATGTCGAAGCTGAAGCCGCCGATGGGCGGCAGGATGGCCCGGATCGGGTGCAGGATGGGATCGGTGATCCCATGGAGCAGGCGCACCCAGCGGTTGCCGGGATCAATGGGGAACCAGCTGAGGATGGCCACGCCCACCAGCCGGTAGATCAGGACATCCAAGGCGTAGTAGGCAAGGGTGAAGATGAGAGGCATGGGCACAATCCCTGGAACCTGATCATCATAGCGGGGTGAGGGTCGGATCTATGCGTATCGGTATTTCCTGCTACAGCACCTTCGGTGGATCGGGCGTGGTGGCCACAGAGGTGGCCAAGGCCCTGGCGGCCCGCGGGCACGAGGTGCACCTGCTCAGCCCCACCCTGCCGCCGCGCCTGATGGGCTTCGAGGACCGCATCACCTTCCATGAGGTCCGGGCATCGCCCTATCCGCTGTTCGAGGACGCACCCTATTCCATTGCCCTGGCTTCCAAGATGGCCGATGTGGCGGAACATCACCACCTGGAGATTCTGCACGCCCACTACGCCATCCCCCACGCCATGGCCGCCCTGCTGGCGCGCATGGCCCTGGGGAGCCAGCTCAAGGTCATCACCACCCTGCACGGCACCGACATCACCGTGGTGGGCAGTGATCCCAGCTACCTGCCCATGGTGCGCATGGCTATCCGCGAGAGCGATGGTGTCACTTCGGTGAGCCAGTATCTGAAGGATGAGACCCTTCGCACATTCGGCGTGGGGGAAGGCATCGAGGTCATCGGTAATTTCGTGGAGCCGCCCGGCGTGGAGCGACCGGATTGCCGTGCCTGGCTGGCGCCGCGGGGGGCTGGTGTGCTCACCCACATCTCCAATTTTCGGCCGGTCAAGCGGGTCATGGATGTGCTTCGCGTGTTCCAGCAGGTGCGGCGATTACGCCCCGTGCGGCTGGTGATGGTGGGGGATGGGCCGGACCGCCAGGAGGCCGAGGCCTTCTGCCGGGACCATGGTTTCGCCGAGGAGGTGCGGTTCACGGGCAAGCAGCTGGATATTGATTCCGTGCTGGCCTGCTCGGATGTGTTCATCCTTCCCAGTGCCACCGAGAGTTTCGGCCTGGCGGCCCTGGAGGCCATGGGCCACGGGGTTCCCGTCATCGCCAGCCGCGTGGGTGGCCTGCCCGAGGTGGTGCGGCATGGGGTGGACGGGTACCTCGAGGCCGTGGGCGATGTGGAGGCCATGGCCGCCGATGCCCAGAGCCTGCTAGGCGACGAAGCCAAGCGCCGCGAATTGGGCCGATCCGCCCGGGAGCGAGCCCTCACCACCTTCGCCGAAGGCCCCGTGGTGGATCAGTACGAGGCCCTGTACCAGAAGGTGCTGGGAAGGGCCTGATCGTGCGCTCAATCCCTCAGGAATCGGGAGATCTCCTCGGCACTGACCACTTCACCCTGCGCCTTGAGCTGGCCGTCCACCGCGAGCGCGAGCGTGCTGAGAACCCCCCGGGCGGTCATGGCGGCATAGTCGCTCACCTTCACCACCTCATGGGCCATGCCGGAGCGGGCCACGGCCTCCCGGGCATGCCTCTCCAGCACCTGGTCTTTCGCGCAACCGGGACCGAAGACCTCGGTGAGCATGGGAACTCCTACAGCAGGATGTTGAAAAGGTGGTCCACCAGCAGGATGCCGAGGGCGGTGACCCCGAGGAAGGTGGCGATGAGCCGGGGGCGCATCACCTTGCGGAGGATGACGGTCTCCGGGAGGGACAGGGCGATCACAGCCATCATGAAGGCCAGGGTCGAGCCCAGCGCCGCGCCTTTGCCCAGCAGCGCCTCCACGATAGGTAAGACACCGGAGGCGTTCGAATAGCGGCACGCCGATGAGCACCGCCAGTGGCACGCTGTACCAGTTGCGGCTGCCCAGCAGCGAGGCCATGAAAGCCTGGGGCACGAAACCGTGGATGGAGGCTCCCACGGCGATGCCCGCAAAAAGGTAGGGCCAGACCGTCCCGATGATGTCCAGCACACCCTGGAGGCCGAGGTCCAGGCGATCTGGTGTTCCATCGGCATGACCATTCCGATCACAGGGAAACCAGCGACCAGCCTCAATCCACGAAGGTATCAATACCGATGGATCGGTCTACAGGCCTTGCGAAAGTGGCAGAACTGCGCCTGAAGCCAATCCCTGAAGAAACCTACGGTAACCCTCTTCCGGGACGCACCTGTGGATGTAACTGTTGATAAATGGTGTCGTCAAAAAAGCCCCGAAACCTAGTGGTGTCGGGGCTTTCAGGGGTGGTGGCTGGAGGCAGACTCGAACTGCCGACCTAGGGATTATGAGACCCTCGCTCTAACCACCTGAGCTACCCAGCCATGAAGGAACAGTGTAGCGGGGGCGCGGGTCTGCGTCCACGGATCAGTTCAGATCGTTCACGAGGATGACCAGCAGGCGTTTGGGGCCATGGACGCCATAGGCCAGGGTCTGCTCGATGTCGGCGGTCTTGCTTGGGCCACTGATGAGCAAGGCGTTGGCGGGCAGGCTGCGGCCCCAGCCCAGGGCTTTCACGGCGGACCAGAAGCTGTCGTGGATGGTGGAGGCCCGCAACAGGGCGAGGTGGACTGGAGGCACCAGGGACAGCAACCTGGGTTCGGTGGGACCGGGCAGGAGCAGCAGTCCGCCGGTCTCGGCGAGGCCGGCCACGGTGCTGGTGAAGCCGGCATCCACGCTCGAGAACAGTTCGGCCTTGAAGGTCTCCATAGGGTGGTCGTAGGGCATGAGTCGCGTGGTTGCCAGTCCCCAGGCGCCGCCCAGGGCTTGTCCCGCCTCGCTGTTGGGGCCATAGAGCAGGTTCCTGAATCCCTCGCGGGCGCAGCAACCCTGTACGACCGCGGCCCAGTTGCTGGGGGTAGCTTCCAGGAACTCGGTGTGGACGGCTTCCATGCCCTTGCGCAAGCGGGCTGCGCGCTCGGCGGCGGCCCAATGCCTGCGATCCATGACGGCGGTGTCGAGGGCGGGCAGGGGATCTGGGTTGGTGGCTGCCCGAAGGCGGGCGAGGATGGCCGTGCGGGCATCAGTCATGGGGCACTCCCTCGGAACGGATCCGCTCACTCAGGGAGCGGGGAGCCGGCATGGGCCTGGTTCGGTCCCTTGTCCAGCCCTTGAGCAAGGGTGTGCTGGCCGGCAGGGCCCTGCCGAAGCGGGTGGAGAACCAGGCGGCCAGGCGGTACAGGGCAGGGCGCTTGGTCACGGCTGCCCAGACTCGCCAGGCCCAGTCCTCGCCGAAGGTTCGACCGGAGCCGTTGCCCTTCACCGTGGACAGCGGATCGGGATGCGTGGCTTCCCTGCGCAGGCGCACGAGCAGCTCGGGAATGGGGATCTCCACGGGGCAGGCCTCGGCGCAGGCCCCGCACAGGCTGGAGCCGTGAATCAGCTCGTGTCGTGCCCCCACGCCTTCCATTTGCGGGGTCAGGATCTTGCCGATGGGGCCGGGATAGACCGCCTGGTAGGCATGCCCGCCCACGCGGGTGTAGACCGGGCAGTGGTTCAGGCAGGCCCCGCAGCGGATGCAGCGGAGGGTGGCGCGCAGTTGCGGGTCCGAGTACATGCGGGAACGGCCGTTGTCGAGAATGACCAGATGCACTTCCTTCGGCCCGTCCATCTCGGTGGCGCCGCGCGGCCCGCTGATGAGATTGAAGTAGGTGCTGACGGCCTGCCCAGTCGCCGAGCGGGTGAGGATGGCATAGAGCGGTGCGACCTCCTCCAGCCGGGGGACCACCTTTTCGAGGCCCATGACGGCGATGTGCAGGGGCGGCACATGGGTGCTCATGCGGCCATTGCCTTCATTCTCCACCAGACAAAGCGTCCCGGTTTCGGCGACGGCGAAGTTCACTCCCGAAAGGCCCGCCTGGGCCTCGAAAAACTTCTGACGCAGCACCTTGCGCGCCATGGCGGTGAGCTCGTCCACATCCTCGGTGTAGGCGGCATCCTTGATCTTCTGGCTGAACTGGCGGGCGATCTGATCCTTGTTCTTGTGGATGGCGGGCATGATGATGTGGCTCGGAGTTTCCCCGTCGAGCTGGATGATGTACTCGCCGAGGTCCGATTCCAGGGCTTCAATGCCATGGGCCTCTAGAAACGCATTGAGGTGCATCTCCTCGGAAACCATGCTCTTGCCCTTCACCATCCGGGTGACTCCATGGGCCTGGAGCAGGTCGAGGATCAGGGCATTGCCCTGTTCGCAGGTCTCAGCCCAGTGCACCTGAATGCCATTTTTCGTGCAGCTCGTCTCAAGCTGTTCAAGGAGGTCCGGCAGCCTGAGCAGGCTTCGGGTTCGGATCGCCGAGCTGAGATCCCGAAGCTCCTGGAGATCCTTGGAATCAGTAAATTGGGCCTTGCGCTTGGCCACGAGGCCATCCATCGCTCGGCGAAAGTTGGCTCGCAGCACGGGATCCCGCAGCGCCTTGGCAGCGGGCTCGCGGAAGGGGACTTCAGTCTCAGCGGGCACGGGTACGCTCCCAGAGGAATTCGGCGATGTGCTGGACCTTCATGGGGCTGCCTTGTTTCTCCATGGTTCCGTTCACATTGAGCAGGCACCCGCCATCCGTGGACAGGAGCACGCTGGCCCCCGTCGCCGCCGCGTCGGCCACCTTGTCAGCGGCCATCGCGCCTGAAATCTCGGGATGCCGCACGGCGAAGGTGCCCCCGAAGCCGCAGCATTCCTGCTCACGCGCAAGCGGGACCAGTTCAACCTGGTCAAGCTGGGCCAGGAGGCTCTGGGGCTCGCCCCTGAGTCCCAGATCCCGCACGGCATGGCAGGAGCTGTGCCAGGTCACCCGCACGGGGTCGCCCAGGTCCTTGAGCTTGACTCCCAGGACCCCCACCAGGAACTGGGTCAGTTCATAGACGCGGCCGCTGAAAGCCCGCACCCTGGCCGATTCCGGCTCGCCACGGAACAACTCGGGGTAGTGGACCTTCATCATGCCCGCGCAGCTGCCCGAGGGCAGGATCACCGGCAGGTCCAGGGGGAACAGGGCCAACTGGGATAGCGCGACAGCGCGGGCTTCCTCCCAGTAGCCGCAGTTGAAGGCCGGTTGCCCGCAACAAGATTGTCCCTCGGGGAAGATGACTTCCACGCCTGCTCGACGAAGGAGCTGGATGCCGGCCATGCCCGCGTCCGGGAAGAACAGGTCCACCAGACAGGTACCGTAGAAATAGACTTGCCGGGGCTTGGCGTCATTCACTGGGCGGCCTCCGGTCGGGTGGCGGATTCGAGCAGGTAGAGGAAACTCCGGTAGGTTTGCTCCGTGGCACGGCTCAGGCCCACCTCGCAGGTGCGGCTGCTGGAAAAGTAGCCATCGAAGCCGCGGGACTGGACCTCCCGGGCTTCGTGCCTGGTGGCCGAGGCGGTCAGCTCGGGGTGGCTGAAGCCGCGGTCCCCCGCGAAGCCGCAGCAGCCGGCATCCCGGGGGATCACCACGGTTTCCGCGCAGGCCCGGGCGACGCTCTCGAGCTTGCCAACCAGGTTCATCTTGGTGACACTGCACACCGGGTGCAGGACGACGGCGCCCACCTTGCGGGCGACCTGCAGGCGCGGCAGCAGGACATCGTGGGCGAAGGCGATGCTGTCCATGATCTTCATCTGGTCGAGGCGGGTCTGGTTCTCAGGTGTCAGGTAAGCCCGGCTGGCAAGGACGCCGTGGGTGCAGGGACTGGTATCCATCACGATGGGCAGGTTCCCCTGATGGCTCCAGACCCAGAATCTTTCGACGGCGCGATTGACCATGTGGCGGTGAGCTTCATCATACCCCTTGGAACTGAAGGGGACGCCGCAGCAGGTTCCCTCGACATCCTGGGGGATGTGCAGGGGGACTCCCGCGCGGTGGGCGACCAGGACCAGGGCTTCGGCCAGGCTAAGGTCGTCAGGCTCTCCGGGGAGGTGGCCCATGGTGCGGGAAATGCAGGCGGGGAAATAGATCGCCTGGGCCTGCTGCGCGGAGGTTGCCGGCAGATTGGCCTTGGCGGGCCTCGGCATTTCGGGGCTCCATTGGTGGGTGAAGCCGAAAACCTTCATGGCGCGGGTGAGCAGGGGCATGGCCTTGGGGCCGAAGAGGCTCTGGACCAGATGTCCGCCGCGCAGGGCGAAGCGGATGACCGGTTCCACCCTTGCGAAATGCCGGGCCAGGGCCAAGGCCCATTTCTGGGTTGTTGGGCTATGGCTGGCGCGGCGGAAGCGCTTGGTGAGCTGGCCCGTATCAATGCCCACGGGGCAGGCCGTGGCGCACAGGCCGTCCACCGCACAGGTTCCCACTGCGTCGTACGACCAGGCCTTCTGGAGGGCGGTGCGCAGGGCGGGGTCCTCTCGGCTGGCCTCAAGCCGGGCCATTTCCCGGCGCACGACGATGCGCTGCCGTGGGGTGAGGGTCAGTTCCCGGCTGGGGCATTTCTGCTCGCAGTAGCCACACTCGATGCACTTGTCCACCTCCTCCTCCACGCCGGGCATGGGCTTCAGGTTGGCCACATGGCAGTGGGCATCGGCGTTGAGGATGACTCCGGGATTGAGCAGGCGCAGGGGATCCACGAGATCCTTCAGGCGTTCCATGACAGCCTTGGCCTCGGGGCCCCATTCGGTTTCCACGAAGGGAGCCATGTTGCGGCCCGTGCCATGCTCTGCCTTCAGGGCCCCATCGTATTTCTTGACCACCAGTTCCACCACATCCTCCAGGAACCGCGCATAGCGATCCACGGCGGCCTGCTCGTTGAAGGACTGGGTGATGACGAAATGCAGGTTGCCATCCTTGGCATGACCGAAAATGATGCCCTCGGCATAGCCATGTTTCGCGAACAGGCGGGTCAGGTCGGTGGCCGCATCCGCGAGCCGCTCGATGGGGAAGGCCACATCCTCGATGAGCACCGTGGTGCCCCGTTGTCGCACGGCCCCCACGGAGGGGAAGGTGCCTGATCGGATCTTCCACATGAGCGCCTGCTCGGCGGGATCGTGGGTGAACCGTGCGGGCTCCAGGAGCGTGAGACGGTCAGCCTGGGCCAGGGCGATCCGTTCTAGATCCGCCCGAACCGACTCATCACGCCCCTGGAACTCCACCAGCAAGGCGGCGGCGGAACCTGGCAGGGCCCTGATGATGGGGGGAACACCCGGCTGGTTCTCCACGGATTTCAGGGAGGCCCGATCCAGGAGTTCCAAGGCCGCGGCGCCGGCATCCCGCAGGGGCACGATGGAAGCACAGGCGGCATGCAGATCTGGGAAGAGCAGGAATCCCGTCACCTTCACCGGCAGGTCCGGCACGGACCTCAGCACGGCCTCGGCGATGAAGGCCAGGGTTCCCTCGGAGCCCACAAGCAGGTTGCGGAAGATATCCACCGGGCGATCAAAATCCAGGAAGGCATTCAGGGAATAGCCGCAGGTGTTCTTCGTGCGGTACTTGGCGCGGATGCGGTTCGCCAGCGGGCGGTTCGCCTCCAGCTCGGCCTTGAGGTCAAGCAGGCCCTGGGCCAGGGCTGGCTCGGCCTGGCGCAGCTGCTCGTCAGAAGCCGGATCGGCGGTATTGATCACCGTGCCCGAGGGCAGGACGAAAGTCAGGGACTCGAGGGTGTGGTAGGCGTTGTGGGCAACCCCACAGCACATGCCGCTCGAATTGTTCGAAAGGATTCCACCCACGGTGCAGGTGGCGATGGAGGCGGGATCAGGCCCCATCTTGGCCCGGAAGCACCTGAGGGCGTGGTTGACATGGGCGCCGATGACGCCGGGCTGGACCTTCACTTTCGCGCCGCCTTCGAGCACCTGGATGCCGCGCCAGTTGCGGGCCACTTCCACCAGGATGCCATCGGACACCGACTGACCGGAAAGGCTTGTACCGGCGGCCCGAAAGGTCATGGGAACTCGGCGGTCACGGCTCAGGCGGAACAGGCGCCGCACTTCCTCCACTGAACTCGCGAAGACGACAGCCCTGGGGATGAGGCGGTAAAAGCTCGCATCAGCGGCGAAGGCTACCAGGTCCATGGGACGGTCCAGGACCTGGTGGGCTCCAACGATGGCCGTGAGGGAATCCTTGAGTGGGGAAGGTGTGCATGAACTCATGCTGCGGATCCTTGGCGCTCTGGGGCATCAAACCAGGCCCCGCCGATGGCAGTCATGTCGGCGGGACCCGGTTGGTTTGAATGGATTCCGCGAAGGCTATTTGGCCTGGGCGGGGGCAGGAAGGGCTGCGGGAGCAGCAGGGCCTGCTGGGGTGACGATGGGAGACACCGTTGCCGGGGCAGGGGGCAGCTGGGGCATCCAGTTGGCGGGGAGGACTCTCGCATAGAGGAAGATCACGATCCCCACCAGCGCGGCGAGAACAAGGCTGTGGAAAAACACATACCGGAGGATGGTGCCTTCTTCCCCCTGCTGGTTGGTGGCCACCGAAGCGACCACGAGGCTCTGGGCGTCTATCATCTTGCCCATGACACCTCCGGCGCTGTTGGCCGCAGCGGTGAGGACCGGGTTCAGGCCCAGGGTCTGGGCGGTCACCTTCTGGAGGCCGCCGAACAGCACATTGGAGGAAGTATCGCTACCCGTGAGGGCTACCCCCAGCCATCCCAGCATCGCGCTGAAGAACGGGAACAGGGCGCCGGTCGCCGCAAAGGCCAGGCCCATGGTGGCGTCCAGGCCCGCAGCCTTGGAGGTGAAGCCAAGCGCCAGCATGACGGCAATGGTGAGCAGGGAAATCTTGACGCGCTTGACCGTGGTGCCCCAGATCCTGAGCAGCCGCAGGGGGCCGAAACCGGCCAGGAGGCCACTGCAGAGGCCGGCGAGGAGGAGGCTGGTTCCCGTAAGGGAGAGCCAGTTCAGCGTCCAGGTGGCTGGTTCGGGCGACGCCTGGACTACCACGGGGGGTGCCTTGACCACCATTTTGTGGAGCCCCTTCATCTCGAAGGGCTTGACGGTGCGTCCGCTGAGGAAGTTGGGAGCGGTCCTGGTCCCGCCATTGAGGAAGGTCTTGACCTGAGGGGTGCCCCAGGCAAAGACGAAGATGGACAGGAATACCCAGGGCAGCCAGGCTTTCACAACCTTCCCGCGACTATGAGCGGGATGCGCTTCCTGGGCATCCTCATGCTCGTACCGCCACATGGATTTCGGTTGCCACACCTTCAGGAAGAGGACCATGGTCACCATGGACACGATGGCGCCAATGATATCCACCAGCCAGGGGCCGTGGAGATTACTGACCAGGAACTGGGTGACCGCGAAACTGCCGCCGGCCACAAGGCAGGCTGGCCAGATTTCCAGCATGGCCTTGCGTCCCGCCATGGCCCAGATGATCCAGAAGGGTACGACCAGGGAGAAAATGGGCAGAATGCGGCCCACGGCGGCGCTCAGCATCTCCAGGGGTAATCCCGTGACCCCAGCCAGGGCGATGATAGGAGCACCCAGGGCGCCGTAGGCCACTGGCGCGGTGTTGCCGATCAGGGCCAGACCGGCGGCCTGGAGCGGGCGAAACCCCAGTCCAATCAGCATGGCCGCGGAGATCGCCACGGGCGTCCCGAACCCGGCTGCTCCCTCGATGAAGGCGCCAAAGCTGAAGGCGATGAGCAGAGCCTGGATGCGACGATCCGCCGCGATCCCGGCGATGGAGTGTTTCACCACCTCGAAATCACCCGATTCCACGGTGATGTCATAGATGAAGATGGCGTTCAGCACGATCCAACCGATGGGGGCCAGCCCGAAAAGGGCCCCGTTGACCGCCGCCATGCCAGCCATACCCGCCGGCATCCGGTACACGAGGATGGCGACGAGCAGGCAGGTGATGAGGCCCAGGATGGCCGAGTAGTGTGCCTTCACATGCTTCGCGAGAAAGCCCAGCAGCACAAACACCGGTAGGGCCGCCACCAGTGCGGATAGAAAGATATTCCCCATGACGGGGGAATAGATTTGGGTCCAGGGAGTCATGCAGCCTCCAGGTGACAGGAAGAATGGGGGGAATTTAGTTATATAAGAGCCTGGAGGGAGATTACACTGGTCTAGTGGTCAGACCACATGGAAATCGGTGCCGTTGGTCACATCTGTCTCGCCATTGTTGCAACGCAATCCAGACTTCACTTGATAGAGAATAGGGCATGGAATTCACACCGATCAGGACCAAGCGCCTCTACGAGGAAATCGTCGAGCAGATCAAGCATTTCATCAGCAGCGGCAAGCTGAAGCCCGGCGACAAGCTCCTGCCTGAACGGGAACTGGCCGAAAAACTCGGGGTGAGCCGGGCCTCCGTTCGCGAGGCGATTCGGACCCTGGACATCCTTGGCATCATTGACATCCGCCCCGGGGGTGGCACCTTCGTGCGCGGTACGGACAGTGATGACATCATCCGCCCCCTGGCGATGTTCCTGGCTGTGGAGCAGAACACCCTGCTGGACATGTTCGAGATGCGCCGGATTTTCGAGACCGCCACCGCCGGGCTGGCTGCCCAGCGAGCCACCAGCGAGGAACTCGATGAAATCCTGGACATGGTGGTGAAGTTGAGGGACGGCCTCAATGTGCGGGATCCCGAAAAGGGAGAAGAGTTCGACGCGGCCTTTCATTTCGCTGTGGCCGAGGCCACCCATAATGCTCTGCTCATCAAGCTCTTCAAGACCGTCTCCTCTGAGTTCGCCAAAGCCAATTCCATGGCGCGCCGCCGGCTCTACCAGGACAACGAATTGAACGCCCAGAAAATCGTGGACCAGCATATGGGAATCTACGAAGCCATTCGCGCCGGGAGTCCGCAGGCAGCCTCGGACGCCATGCTGGCCCACCTGCAGTTCGCCGAGGGTGAACTGAGGAAGTGGGTGGGCTGAGGACTGCCTAGCCTGCGGGCGGAATGCCCCTGGCGGGCCATTCCGTCCTATTTTGCAATCCTGCAAAATGGTGACTCGGGCACTTCCTGTGCCTTCGCCCTTCGGGCGGCATGCCCCTGGCGGGCCATTCCGTCCTATTTTGCAATCCTGCAAAATGGTGACT
>JBBIHT010000025.1:0-11698 GCA_037446845.1 Geothrix sp.
ATGCTAGCCGAGGGCTGCACCCTCTACGACATGGGCCAGATCGAGGACGCCCTGCGCAAGTGGGAGCAACTGCTGAAGCTGGATCCCACCCACGCCCTCGCCCGCGGCTACGCCAACGGCGCCCGGCGCGAGCTGGGGCTTCCGCCGCTCGAAGCGCCCGCCGCGCCCCCTCCTGCCCCATCGGAGGCGCCGCCCGCCGACGAGGACCTCGACAATCTCCTGCGCGAGGCGGTCCAGCTCTACGACATGGGGCTGGTGGAGGAGGCCATCTCCAAGTGGGAGCGCGCCCTCGCCCTCGAGCCCCAGCGCCATGAGATCGAAGGCTACCTGCGCCAGGCCCGGATCGAACTCGAGCGGGAGGCCTCCTCCCGCACCGCCGTGGCCCCGGCCTCCGCCGCGCAGGAGCAGGAGGCTCTGGACCTCAAGCTGCGCCAGGCCGAGCATCTCCTCACCCTCCAGCGCCACGAGGAGGCCGCCTTCACCTTCCAGCAGGCCCTGCGTCTGGCGCCCGGAGACGCGACGGCCCTGGCCGGACTGGAACGGTGCCGCAAACCCTCCCCGGCCGCTGGCGCCCCTGCCTCCTCCAACCCCCGGCCTAAACCGGTTGCGCTCCTGGATCCCCGGAAACGCATCGAGATGGTCATCGTGGCGGAAGGGGCCCTGGGCGGCACGGACCCATCCGCCGTGGCTCCGCCCACCTCGCTCACCCAGGCCCAGGCACCCTCCCGCCAGGGCCTGCCCCTCCCCGAGCGCCTGAAGGCCCTGGGGGACCAACTGCCCTGGCTCCGGTCACCCCGCACCCTGGCCCTCCTGGGCGGAGGCACTGTGCTGGTGGTGGTGCTGCTCTTCTGGCTGCGGGGACATTTCAAGGACCAGGAATTGGCGCGTGCCGTGCAGACCGCGAAGGCCGCCGCCATCGCCCCCCTGGCCCAGCAGACCCAGGTCCTGGAGCTGACCGAAAGCCCCGCTTCGGTGCGCGAGGAGGCGGAGGCCACCCTGGTCTCGGATCCCCTGCGCGCCTACCTGCGGGCCGAGCACCTGGTGGCACAGCTCCCGGATGATGCGGCAGCGGCCCAACTGTTCGAGAAAACCCGCGCCCAATTGCCCGGCGGCGCCACGGGAGCCACCCTGCCCGAATTCCAGAAACACCTCCAGCATGGGGATCTGGAGGCTGCCGCCAAGGTCATGGACGCCCTGCTCCGGGCCCAGCCGGGGGATGCCGACCTTCGGGGGCGAGCCGCCCGCCTCAGCCTGCAGCTCTGCGCGGCCCATGTGGGCCAGGGCAAGTGGGAGGAAGCCAAGGATGACCTCATGCGCGGCCGCGCCCTGGTGCCCAGTGACAAGTCCTGGCAGGCACGCCTGCTGTTGCTGGAACGGGTCAAGGCCATGCCCAAGCCTCAGCGGTCAGGCTGGATTCCCCTGCTCGGTTGACTCAGGCCACCCAGATTTCCGGCGGCACGGGGTGGCTCAGGAAATGGGTCATCCCCTCGCTGAGGCCGTAGGCCCCGGCACAGCCGAAGGCCAACAGGTCGCCCGCCTCCAATCCGGGAAGCCGCGCCTCGCCCAGGCGATCCAGGCTCGTGCAAAGGGGGCCCGCCAGGACCACTGGAAGAGCCCCTTCGCCCTTCCCCACCGCCCTCACCGGAAATCCCTGGCCCGTGAGCAGGGGCCGAAGCAGGTGATTGATGCCCCCCTCCAGGATGGCAAAGGAGACGCCGCGGCTTTCCTTCAGGCGCACCACGCGCGCCAGGTAGAGGCCACAGGCCGCAGCCAGGAAGCGGCCCGGCTCCAGGATCAGCTCGCCCGAGAACCAGGAGTGCCTGGACAACAGATCCGACAAGCCCTGTCCAAGCAACTCATGGTCCAGCGGGGTTTCCCCGGGCCCGTAGGGCACCCCCAGACCGCCTCCCAGATCAATCTGCTCCAGGGGCAGGCCATGGTCCAGATGCAGGCGTTTTCCCAATTCCAGCACCGCGCCGTGAATGGCCAGCAGCCGGGTGGCATCCCGCTGGTTGCTGGCGGCGAATACATGAAGGCCCCGGATGCGCACCCGAGGCAGCGTGCTGGCGCGCTGGAGCAGGGCGGGCACAGCCTCCTCATCCACCCCGAAGGCCGAGGGGCCACTGCCGCCGATGATCCGGCTGCCCTCCTGCACCTCGAAGGCGGGGTGTACCCTCAGGTTCACCGCGACTTCCCCATCCGCCAGGGCGTCCAGCCGCGCCAGATCCTCCCAGCCTTCAGCCTGCACACGCACGCCCAGGGCCAGGGCCTTGCGCAGTTCCGCCTCCCGCTTGCCCGGCCCGGCGAAGAGGACGCGCCCCGGTGGCAGGCCCAAGGCCTCTACCCTTTCCAACTCACCACTGGACGCGCAGTCGAAGCTCGCGCCGAGGGAGGCGAACCGCGCCAGTAGCGCTGGGTGGGGATTCGCCTTCACCGCATAGGCGAGGCGCACGCGCGGCGGCAGCACCGCCCGAAGCGACTGGAATTGCACCGCCGCGATGGCCCCGGAATAGGCGAAGCAGGGTGTGCCCTGAGCCTCGGCCAGACGCAGGCAGGTGGCGTCGTCGAAGGCGAAAAGGGGACTCATGGGCTGCAGCCTTCCCGGCGCATCATTCCTTCCAGTACGGAGCGAGCCTCCGCACACCTTCCCGCAGCTGCTCGGGCGTCGCCGCGAAGCTGAGGCGCGCGCGCCCACGGCCACCCTCCCCGAAGGCAAGCCCCGGAATAAGCACCACCTTCGCTTCGTCCCGCAGCTTGAGGGCGAAGGCCAGCGGATCGGCCTGGGCCGAGCTGGGCAGGGGCAGGAAGTGGTAGAAGGAACCATCGGGCGGCATCGCCGTTTGGCCCAGGTTCTCCTTCAGGGCCTCGGCCAGGGCCTCCCAGCGCAGCCGCACGGCGGCGCGGGCCTCGGCGAGGATGACCTCGGAATGCTCGATGAGAGCCAGCGCGGCCCACTGCGCGGGCGTGGCCGTGCCGGTGACGGCGTAGCCGTGCACCACGCGGGCGGGTGCCAGCCAGGCGGGATCGCCCAGGGCCCAGCCCACGCGCAGGCCCGGCGCGCCCCAGCCCTTGCTCACGGAGCTGGTGACCACACCGCAGTGGGTGACATCCCGCAGGCTGGGGCACCGCGTGCCGAAATGGAGGTCGCGATAGACCTCGTCGGAGATCAGCAGCACACCCCGGGCCGTGCAGGCCTCCGCCACGCGCCGCAAGGCATCCAGACTGCCCCCGCCACCCGTGGGGTTGGAGGGCAGGTTGAGGATCACGGCGGAGACATCCGGCGTGGCGTCCAGCACCTGAATCAGGGCATCCGCATCCAGACGGAAACGGTCCCTGGCTAGCGGGTAGGGGACCGGGGTCGCGCCCGCCAGGTGGGCCAGGGCCGGATAGGCCACGAAGCCAGGATCGGGCAGGAGTACGCGGGTGCCGGGGTTCACCCAGGCCTGGAAGAGGGAGAAGAGCGCGCCCTGGGAACCGGTGGTGACGAGAACTTCCTCCACCGCCGCCCCGTAATAGGAGGCCAGGGTCTTCCGCAAGTCCAGCAGGCCCACATGGGGTACATAGGCACAGGGGCCGGGCTCCCGCAGCAGCGCCCGGCGCGCCACATCCGGCAGTGCCCAGGTGGGCTCGCCGAGGCCCAGGGGAATGGCGTCCGGCGGCGTGCCGTCCGTGATGGCGCGGATGGGGGAAGGCTTCAGGAGGGACAGGCGGCGGGCCGGTGACATCATCGCAGGGCTTGCTCCAGGGTGGTGGCCGCGTCGGTCCGATCGTCGCGGTACTTCACGATACAAGGTGCCGACACCTGGAGCCCGTGTGCCTTGGCATAGTCTCCCGTGGCGGGCCGCGACCCCGGTACCACCACGGCGCCCTCGGGCACTTCGCTGTTCAGCTCCCGGCCCTTCACCAGGTCGTAGATCACCGTGCTGCCGGTGATCACGACGCCCGAGGCAAGCACCGCGCGGCGGCGCACCAGGATTCCCTCGAACAACCCCACGAGCCCACCGACGAAGGCCTCGTCCTCAACGATCACGGGGCGCGCCCCGGCAGGTTCCAGCACGCCTCCGATCTGCGCTCCGGCAGACAGGTGCACCCGCTTGCCGATCTGGGCACAGCTGCCGACCAGGGCATGGCTGTCCACCATGGTGCCCTCGTCCACGAAGGCACCCACATTCACATAGGCCGGGGGCATGAGCACCACACTGTGGGCCAGGTGGGCCCCGCGGCGAACGGCGGTGCCACCGGGCACCAGCCGCACAGCATCCTCAAGGCCGAAATGCCGCGGCGGATAGGCCGTCTTGTCGAACATGGGGTACCCGGGGCCCACCATCTCCACCAGGTTCGTCCGGCGGAACCCGCAGAGGATGGCGTGCTTCACCCAGGCATGGGTCTGCCAGGAACCATCCTCCAGGGGTTCGGCGGCCCGGAGCGCACCGGTCTCCAGGGCCACCAGCAGCACCTGGTGCATGGCCGGGGCCTCGGGGTCCGCCGCCAGTTCGGCATCGGGGCGGTTGAAGAAGGCCTGGAGAATATTCTGATCCACGACCATCAGAGGACTCCCGGGATGGTGCCGTCCGTGGACAGGCACAGGGCTTCGGCCAGGCGGGTCCGGGTAGCCAGGGAGGCAGCCACCAGGGGCAGGCGCAGACCCTCTCCGCACAGGCCCAGCAGGTTCAGGGCCGCCTTCAGAGGAATGGGGTTGCTCTCGAGGAAGAGGGCGTCCATGAGTGGCAGCAGTTGCTGGTGCAGGCGCAGGGCCTCCCCCCCGTTCCCCTGGCGGGCGGCAGCCACCATCGCGCTGGTTTCCCGGGGCAGGACATTGCCCAGGACCGAAACCAGCCCAACGGCCCCCACGGCCATGGAGGCCACCGCCAGGTTGTCGTCGCCCGACAGAAGAGCCTTCCCCTGCGGCAGGGCGCGCGCGATCTCGGCGATCTGGGCCAGGTTGCCACTGCTTTCCTTGACGGCCACCACCTGGGTATTGGCCCAGAGCCGCGCGAGGGTGGCGGGTCCCAGGTTCAGCCCGGTCCGCCCCGGCACATTGTAGACCACGAGAGGCAGGCCCGGCGCCGCTTCCGCGATGGCCTCGTAGTGGGCCACCAGCCCTTCGGGGGTGGGCTTGTTGTAGTAGGGCGTCACCACCAGGGCCCCCTGGGCGCCCAGGGCCTGGGCCCGCCGGGTCAGGGCGGCGGCCTGCCGGGTGGCGTTGGAGCCTGTTCCCACCACCACCGGCCTTCCCGAACCCTCCTCCAGGCAGGCGCTGATGAGGGTATCGCGCTCGGCATCCAGGATGGTGGCCGCTTCTCCCGTGGAGCCCAGCGGCACCAGCGTGTCTGCGCCACCCAGCACCACATGCCGCACCAGTCGCCGGAAGGCGGGGAGATCCACCTCCCCCTGGGCGGTGAAGGGCGTGGCCAGGGCCACGGCGAGGCCGGACAAATTGAGGGGGTTCATGGCATGCCTCCGAAGTGGAACAGGGGACCGAGCAGCTGCTGGGCCAGGTGTTCCATCGTGAACACTCCCGACCGGCCCTGCAGCCAACGGGCTGCCGCCAGGGCACCCTGGGCGAAAGGCACCCGGGAGCGCGCCCGGTGGGTGATCTCCAGCACCTCCGCCGGAGCATCCAGGCCGATGGTGTGGGTGCCGAATTCCGAACCCGCCCGCAGCACGCCAAGGCTGAGCTGGTGGGGGGCAGCGGTGCCAAGCGTCCATTCGGTCTTGCGTGGGCAGCCGACCATGATCGCAGCGGCCAGCGATTTCGCCGTTCCCGAGGGCGCGTCGGCCTTCAGGCGGTGGTGGTGCTCCAACAGGAAGGGATCCCGTTCCGGGTCCAGGGCCGCGAAGCGACCCAGCACCACCGCCAGCCGTTGCATCAGGGCGACGGTGAGGGAAAGGTTGGGGGCCACCAGGACACCGATACGCCCCTCCACGCGGGCTTCCAGGTCCGGGATCGCCCACCCCGTGGTGCCGATCACCAGGTCTGTGCGCGTTTGCAGCGCCCACTCCAGGTGCGCCGGGAGGGCCTCGGCGGCGGAAGCGTCGATGGCCACGGCCACCGGCTCCCGGGGGCGCCGTTCGCGGCCCTCCTGCCAGGCCAGATCGCCCCCGGCTTCCTGGGCGATGGCCTGGCCCAGGCGGCCACGACCGAACAGTCCAATCCGAAGGCCCATCATCGCTCCTCTCCCACCAGGACCCGGTGCATGCGCCGCAGGGCCTCGCCGGCCTGCTCGCTCCGCACCACCAGGCTCAGGTTGATTTCATTGGCACCCATGCTGATCATCTCCACATTGATATCGCCCAGCTGCCCGAGCAGCCTGGCGCCCAGCCCTGGCGTGGCCTGGAGGCGTTCGCCGACCGCGGCCACGATGGCCCGGTTCTCATGAACATTCACCGTGGCAAAGGCCTGGAGCTCCTGGATCAGCGGCCCCAGATCCACGCCCGTGTCCACGGTCATGGACACGCTCACTTCCGCCGTGGCCACCAGATCCACGCTGATCCCAAGGCGGCCGAACACCTCGAAGAGCCTGGCCAGAAACCCGCTCTGGGCCAGCATGCGCGAACTGCTCACCGTCAGCACCGTCACCGGCCAGCGCCCGGCCAGGGCCGTGATGGGCCGCCCGGGATGCACGGCGGCGGAGATGGTGGTGAAGCAGCCCTGGGGGCGTCTGCTATGGCGCACGGTGACAGGGATGCCCGCCTCCACCGCCGGCTGGATGGTGGCAGGATGCAGCACCTTCGCCCCGAAGGCCGCCAATTCGGCCGCCTCGGCAAAGGTCAACTCGGAGATGGGCAGGGCTTCGGGGACGATACGCGGATCGCAGGTGAGCACGCCCTCCACATCGGTCCAGATCTGCACCTCCTCGGCACCCAGGGCCGCTCCCAGCAGGGCCGCGGAATAATCACTGCCCCCGCGGCCAAGGGTGGTCGTGAGACCCTCCGCCGTGGCCCCGATGTAGCCCTGGGTCACCACCACCCGGCCGGGCCCCAGCCGGGGGGCCAGGTTCATCTGGGCGAGTTCCCGGATGGCCTCGGGCAACGGCACCGCCTCGCCGAAGCGCGCATCGGTTCTTATTACTGTGCGCGCATCCAGCCATTCCGCGCCAAGGAAGGCCGCGAAGATCAGCGTGGACAGCCGTTCGCCGATGGAGGCGATGGCATCCAGGCTGCGTGGGCTCAACTCCCGCAACATGGCTACCCCCCGGAGCAGCAGCTCCAGCTCGCCGAAGAGCCTCGTCAGGGCCTCGTCCAGAGCTAGGGGTACCGCCTCCACGAACAGGGTTCCGGCCACCTGGCGATGGTTCGCCATGATGCCCCGTTGCCCGTCCAGGGCCCCGACCAGATCCCCTCGTTCAGCCGCGTGGGCCACCTCGAGGAGGGCATCGGTGGTCCTGCCCAGGGCCGACAGCACCACCAGGGGCCCGGACGCCCGCGCAGCTTCCACCCGCGCAACCGCCTCGCGCAGGCAGTCCGCATCCGCCAGGCTGCTGCCACCGAACTTGAGAACCCTCATCGGAGGTACCCCTTCGCATGGGCAAGCTCAGCGTTGAGAACGCTGCCGCCGGCGGCCCCTCGCTCAGTGTTGTGGCCCAGGACCGAGAATTTCAGCCCCAGGATCGGGCAGGGCCGCAGGCGTCCCACATGGATGCTCATGCCGCCATCCTGCTCCACATCGCGGCGCACCTGGGGCCGATCTTCGAGGGCATGGATGTGGATGGGCACGGGCGGGGCCGAGGGCAGGCCCAGACGCTGCGGCTCGGTTTGCCAGGCCCGCCATGCCTCCAGCACCTCCACCGCGCTGGGGTTGCCGCGCAGGCGCAGGCTCACGGCTTCGGTGTGGCCCTCCAGCACGGGAACGCGGTGGCAGAGGGCACTGATCACCATGGGCGCGGGCTCGACCACCGATTCCGCGTACCGCCCCAGAAGTTTCGGTGTTTCCTCCTCGACCTTGGCTTCCTCCCCTCGAATGAAGGGAACCACATTCCCAAGGATGTCGAGGGCTGGCACACCGGGATAGCCCGCACCGCTGATGGCCTGCATGGAGGTCATCATCACCGCCTCCACGCCGAAGGCAGCCTGCAGGGGCGCCAGCGCCATGACCAGTACCGTGGTGGTGCAATTCGGATTGGTGATGAGTCCCCCTGACCAGCCGTGGTGATGCCGCTGGGTCTTCAATAGCGCCAGGTGGCCCGGGTTCACCTCCGGGACGAGCAGGGGCACCTCCGGCGCCATGCGGAAGGCTGCCGCGTTCGAGAAGACCATGGCCCCGGCCCGGGCGAAGGCGGGTTCCAGCTCGGTGGCCGAGTCTGCATCCAGGGCGCTGAACACCACCGGGGAAAGCGCGAATGCTGGAGCGCCCTGGGCCATGACCTGGTCCCCCAGGCCCCCGTAGGGCTCACCCTCCAGGCGCCAGGCGCAGGCCTCCCGATACCGCTTGCCGGCATTGCGCTCACTGGCGGCAAGGTGCTCGATGCGGAACAGGGGATGCTGCGCCAGGCGCCGGACGAAGCGCTGGCCTACCACCCCGGTGGCGCCCAGGACAGTGACGGGAATCTTGGTCGTCATGGTTCACGCTCCCAGAAAACGCAGGGCAAGCCGGCGGTTCAGCGCAGCCCCCGCGGCCAACTCGGTGAAGGTGATGCGCTCCTCGGCCGTGTGCGCCGAGGTGATGCTACCCGGCCCGGCCAGCACCACGGTGCGATCCAGCACCAGGTCCCGCAAGGCCGGTGCGTCAGAGCCAAAGGGCAGGGTCGCGTACTCAAAGCCCGGCAGGATTGGATAGTGGTCAGGGGGCTCCTGCAGGCGCAGGTCCACACGCCCCCCCGGCGGCCGGAGGCTCTGGACATCTTCGAGGAAGCGGCTACCCGTGAGGACCCGGGCCAGGAGCTCCGCCTCGGCCTCCGCCGGGACACTGTTCAGGGCTTCTCCCGCCCGCAGGAGCCCCAGGTTCCATACTTCAGGGCCCAGCTCAGGATCGCGGGGCCGCGGCAGTTCCCGCAACGCACGCAACCAGTCCAGCAGGGCCCAGGCCGCGGATTCACCCCGTTCGGGGCTGCCACTGTGGGCCGACCGCCCCTGACAGTGCAGGTGGAGGTGCTGCACGCCCCGCTGACCCGTTGCCAGCCGCAGGTCCGTGGGCTCGCCATTGATCAGGACCCGCAGGCCGGGCAGGTGAGATTTCAGGTTCCGCGCCGCCAGGGCTCCGGCGCTGTCGGTCTCCTCCCCGACGACCCCCAGCCAGCCGAGGTTCTCCCGGCCTTCCGCCAGCAGGCTGCGGATGGCCCCCAGTTGGGCGATGACCTGCCCCTTCGCATCGCAGGCCCCTCGCCCCTCGATACCCAGCGCGTCCCGCCGGGGCGGAAAGTACGGCGGCACCGTGTCCAGGTGGGTGGAGAAGAGCACCCGCGGCTCTCCCCAGCGAACCAGGAGATTGGTGCGCCCGGGCGCCACGGGCTGTTCCTGGAGGGTTCCCCCCAGGTCCAGCAGCAGGCGGCGCAGTTCCTCCAGGCCGCGATCCTCCTGGCCGGAGGTGGTATCCCGGGCGCAGAGCCGCTCCAGACCTGAGTTCATCCAGTCCTGCAAGGTGGCGGCGGTTGCGTTCATGAAGCCCTCGGCGTGCCGACGGTGCCCCTGGAACGCGGCGGAAGAAAGCTCGCCGCACTGCCTCAGGCCCTCCATGCCGGGTGACCGGCACGACAGCCGACGGGCTTTCGCCTCGTCGTCCAGGGGCGCGGCGATGATCCGCGAACCCTTCGGCGATCCGCCCCTTTCGTGTCGGGTCACCAGGTTCATCACCCTCGCCGCCACTACTGATGGGGACCGCTCCTCCATCGGAAGCACCAAGATCCCACGGGCCGGGCCCTTAGCGCAACTCCGAAGGGACCAGGGCATCGGCCAGGCGCCGCACATATCCGCTGAGATCGGTCACCGCGGCCACGGCCTCGGGGGAGGTCCGCAGGAGCTGGAAATAGCCCGCGTAGGCGGCATAGGCCAGGAGCACCCGCTGGCGGGCCTCCGGCTCGTCCAGGCCCAGGGCCTGGAAGGCCTGGAGCCCCAAGGCCAAACGCCGCTCCGTGGCCCGGCGGAGAAAGGGTTGCACGCGCGGATCCTCGCTGGATACCGATAGCGCCGCGAAGAACTGGCCATTCTCCACATCCTCGAAGGCCGCGAACAGCAGCACCCGGACGCGCTGCCTGGGATCGGGAATGGCTGCGTACCGGGCAACCACATCCGCACCCTGGTCCTGCTCCCAGGCTTCCAGGGTCGCCCGCACCAGCTCGTCCCGGGTGTGGAAATGCCAATAGAAGCTGCCCTTGGTGACACCAAGCCGCTGGGCCAGGGGTTCCACGGCCAGCGCCGCCACGCCCTCCTGGGCGATGAGCGCGGTGGCGGCCCGCACCCAGTCCTGGCGGGACAGGGGAACGGGGCGTAGGGCTTGGGTTCTGGGAGGGGGCACGGGAGCCTTGACGAGCGACCCGTGAAGGTTACCATACCGTTGCGTATGGCGAGCCTGCCCGGGCGTGCCGGATACGGAGGTCCCATGAGATTGGCTTTTTTATCCGTCAGCTTCGGATTGACACTCCTGCTCTATGGGTGTGCCACCCCTGAAACCATCCAGCGCCGGAGCAGCCTTTCGGCCTATCTCGGCGCCAGTCCGGCCCAGGCCGGAACCCCCGGGGGACCGGTCCGGCTCCAGTTGCCCCTGCGCCTCGGCATCGCCTTCGTACCCGCCGAGTCAGGCCAACGCAGCGGCTCGGTCCTGGCGGGGGCACCCGCGAACCTCCTGGACCCCTCCCAGGAGCAAGGCCTGCATCAGGAGGTGGCCACCCTCTTTCTCCGGAAACCCTGGGCCCTGAGCTTCAAGATCATTCCCGCCCAGTACCTGGCCAAGGGCGGAGGCTTCGAGGATCTCGACCGAGTCTGCCGTAGCTTTGGGGTGGAAGTGGTGGCCCTGGTCTCCGTGGACCAGCTGCAGTTCAGCAGTCCCCGCTGGTACTCCTGGACCTACTGGACCCTGGTGGGGGCCTACATGGTGAAGGGCGACAAGAACGACACCACCACGCTGGTGGACGCGGCCATCTACCATGTCCCCACCCGCACCTTCCTGTTCCGCGCCGGGGCCCTGGGCACCGTCAAGGGCAGTTCCACCTGGTCGGGGCGGGAGTCGGCCTTCCGTCAACAATCGCGGGAGAGCCTCGCCCTGGCTATGGGGAACCTTTCGACCTCCCTGGACCAGGGGGTGGCCACCTTCAAGCAGGACATCCTCCAGGGCAATCGCAAGGATGTCGTCCTGCTGGACAAGGCGGGCAACGCCCTCGGCAGCGCCGAGTATGATCCCGCCCGCCGCTAAGGCTGCGCCTCAGCGGGAGGTCGGACGGCCGGCTCCAACAGCGCGACCCTTCTGGGGCTAGACTGGTGCAGCGGAGCACGCCATGTCCCTGGTCATTGCCGGAAAGTCCTTCAACAATCGCCTGATCCTCGGCACCGGGAAGTACAAGGACTTCGCCACCATGCAGGCCTGCTACCGGGCCGCGCGGGTGGAGATGGTCACCCTGGCCGTGCGCCGCTTCGATCTGGCCGCCCGGGGCGAGGACAACATCCTCAACTGGATCCCCAAGGACATCGCCCTGCTGCCCAACACCGCCGGGTGCTTCACGCGCGAAGAGGCCCTGCGGGTGGCTCGCCGGGCCCGGGAAGCTCTGGA
>JBBIHT010000026.1:0-11657 GCA_037446845.1 Geothrix sp.
GGGCCGGCCCCTTCTCGTTATGGCCAGTGGCCTACAGTTGCGTCTGAACGCTCGCCTTCACGAAAGCGGTGAAGAGCGGATGGGGCTTCAGCGGCCGGCTCTTGAACTCGGGATGGAACTGGCAGGCCAGGAAGTAGGGATGGTCCTTCAGCTCCACGATCTCCACGAAGACGCCATCGGGACTCATGCCAGAAAAGCTCAGGCCCCGCTCCTCCAGCGCCTTGCGGTACTCGTGGTTGAACTCGTAGCGATGCCGATGCCGCTCGCTGATGGCGGTGGTGCCATAGGCCTGGGCCGCCTGGCTGCCCGGGGCGAGGTGGCATGGGTAGGCCCCCAGCCGCATGGTGCCCCCCAGCTCCTCCACATCCACCAGTTCGCGTAGCTTGAAGATGATGCGGTGCTTGGGGGCATCATCGAATTCCGTGGAATCGGCGCCTTCAAGCCCCGCGACATTCCGTGCGAACTCCACCGATGCCATCTGCATGCCCAGGCAGATGCCGAAGAAGGGGATGCGATGTTCCCTGGCGTACTGGATGGACTTGATCATGCCGCGGGTGCCGCGCACACCGAAGCCGCCCGGCACCAGGATGCCGTGACAGTCGGCAAGGAAGGTGGCCGCGTCCTGGTTCTCCAGGTCCTCCGCCTCGATCCATTTCAGGTCCACCTGGGTCTCCAGGCCGTAGCCCGCATGATGCAGGGATTCGATGAGGCTCTTGTAGCTCTCCTTGAACTCCACATATTTGCCCACCACGGCGATGCGGACACTGCCCTTGGGATTCCGGATGCGGTGCAACAAGCCTTCCCAGGCGCTGAGGTCAGGCCTTTTCTCGCCGAGCCCGAGGAGCCGGGCCACCTTCGTGTCGAGGCCCTCCTGATGGAGATTCAGGGGCACCTCGTAGATGGAATGCGCATCCCGACCCGTGAATACGGCATCTGGCGTGACCGAGCAGAACAGGGCGATCTTGTCCTTCAAATCCCGGGGAAGATCCTGCTCGGCGCGGCACAGCAGGACATCCGGCTGGATGCCCAGGGCACGGAGTTCCTTGACGCTGTGCTGGGTGGGCTTCGATTTCAGCTCACCGGCCGCCTTGATGAATGGCACATAGGTGAGGTGCATGTTGATGGCGTTGCCGAGCCCGGCTTCCAGTTTGAATTGCCGGATGGCCTCCAGGAAGGGCTGGCTCTCGATATCGCCCACGGTGCCGCCAATCTCGACGATCACCACATCCATGTCTTTGGCGACCTTCTTCATCACCCCCTTTATCTCATCCGTGATGTGGGGAATCACCTGCACCGTCTTGCCCAGATAGTCGCCGCGGCGCTCCTTCTGGATCACAGTGTTGTAGATGCGCCCCGTGGTGATGGTGTGGTTCTGCGTAGTGGGCACGGAGGTGAACCGCTCGTAGTGGCCCAGGTCAAGGTCCGTCTCCGCCCCGTCATCGGTCACGAACACTTCGCCATGCTGGAACGGGGACATGGTCCCCGGATCCACATTGAGGTACGGATCCATCTTCATGAGCGTCACCTTCAGCCCGCGGGCCTCCAGCAGCGCACCCAGGCTCGCCGCGGCAATGCCCTTGCCCAGGGAGCTCAGCACACCGCCTGTCACGAACACATACTTAGTCATCGGACCTCCGTGAATCGAGAAGCGGGTTTTTTCACATCTCCTCCGGGGCCTGGATGCCCATGAGGAACAGGCCCTGGCGGAGGGCGCGGGCCGTGGCGACACACAGGGCGAGGCGGGCATCGCGCACTGCAGGCGGGTTGTCCGGCGCCAGGATGGGGCAATGGGTGTAGTAGCCGCTGAACGACCGGGCCACGGCCACCAGCTGGCGGGCCAGGGGTGTGGCCATGCAACTCTCGGCCACGGCGGCGATGGCGTCCGGCAGCCCAGCCAGTTCGAACAGCAGGGCCTGAGCCTCCGGCGCCGCCAATCCAGCCAAATCGTCAGGCACGATCGCCTCGTGGAAGGGCAGGCAGGGGCCATCCGCCGGACCGGGCTGTGCCCTGGTTTCCCAGTCCCCCCCGGCCTTCCGAAGCACACTCATGATGCGGGCGTGGGCATATTGCACATAGGGGCCCGTGTCCCCATCCAGGGCGATGACGCGATCCCAGGTGAATGTGATGGGCTTCACGCGGTCGTTCATGGCATCGAAGAACACGACGGCGCCCATGCCCAGCATTTCCGCCACCTCGGCCTTGGCGGCGAGGGTCGGATTCTTCTCCGCGATGATGGCAGCCACCCGTTCATGGGCTTCGTCGAGAACATCCTCCAGGAAGATCACATTGCCCTTGCGGGTGCTCATCTTGCCCTCGGGGAGCTTTACCATGCCGAAGGGCGTGTGGAACATGCGCCCCTGGAACCAGGGATCCAGCTTGCGGAGCACGGCGAACACCTGCTGGAAGTGCAGCACCTGGTCCGTGCCCACCACATAGAGACAGCGGTCGAAATCGTAGGCCTGCTTCCGATAGAGGGCCGCCGCCAGGTCGCGGGTTGCGTAGATGCTGGTGCCATCGCCTTTCTGCACCAGGCAGGGCGTGGCGATGCCCACATCCTCCAGGTTCACGATGCGAGCGCCGTTGTTGCCCTCCACCAGCAGGCCCGAATCCGTGAGCCGCTGCAGGGTGGGTACAAGCTGGTCTTCGTAGAATGCCTCGCCCTGGTCCAGGCTATCGAAGCGGACACCCAGGCGATCATAGATGCGCTGGAACTCTCGCAGGGAAATCGTGCGAAACCAGGTCCAGAGCCGGCGGGCTTCGGGATCCCCGGCTTCCAGCCGCTGGAACCAGGCCCGGGCCTCGTCCCGCATGGCGGGATCACCTTCCTCCTCGGCGTGGAAGCGCACATAGAGCTGGAACAGACGAAACAGGGGTGTCCGGCGCTTGTCGGGCGCGGGTTCGGCCCAGGGGAAATCCTGCTCGAGATCCTCGTTCCCCTGCTGGGCCCAGCGGGTGTAGGCGGCCAGCAATGTCCCGAACTGCGTGCCCCAATCGCCCAGGTGGTTGAGGCGATGCACTTCGTAGCCCAGGAATTGATGGGCCTGGGCCAGGGCATGGCCGATCATGGTGGACCGCAGGTGGCCGATGGTGAACAGCTTGGCGATGTTCGGAGAGCTGTACTCGACGAGCACCTTTCTGCCATGGGCTGGCCGCGAGCCGTAGGGCTGGTGCCCAGGCGCTTGCAGGATGGCCGCCAGGATCTTCTTGGCGCGAGCCTGGGGCAGGAGCTTCAGGTTCAGGTAGGGCCCGGCGGCCACCAGGGTCGCTCCCTCCAGGGCGATGGCGCCCGCCAATTCCTGCGCGAGCTGGACAGGGTTCTTCCCCAGCCGCTTGGCGGCGCGGAAGCAGGGGAAGGCTAGGTCGCCCAGCTCACCCGACCGGGGGCGTTCCAGCGTGATGTCCTCGCCGGGCAGGGCCGCCGCCAGGTGCAGTTCAAAGGTCCGTCGCAACGCTTCCATTCGGGCTTCCTCAATCCGCCAGCTCGGCCAGCGCCTGCTCGTACTCGTCCTGCTTGGGGGCCACCCCATGCCAGCCAGCCTTGTTTTCCATGAAGCTGACCCCCTTGCCCTTCACGGTGCGGGCACAGATCATCGCGGGCTGCCCCTTGATGGAGCGCGCCCAGTCCAAGGCCTCCAGGATCTGGGTGAAATCGTGGCCGTCAATTGCCTTCACCGCCCAGCCGAAGGCCCGCCACTTGTCAGGCACCGGGTTGATGTTCATGACCTGCTTGACCTCGCCGTCAATCTGCAGGCCATTGAGGTCATGAAAGACGCAGAGGTTGTCCAGCTTGTGGTGAGGCGCGGCCATGGCCGCCTCCCAGATGACGCCCTCCTGGCTTTCCCCGTCACCCACCACGCAATAGACCCGGTTCAGGGCCTTCTGGGCCTTCAAGCCGATGGCGATGCCCACAGCCTGGGGCAGGCCCTGGCCCAGGCTACCGGTGGTGACCTCCACCCCTGGCGTGTAGTGGTTCTCCGCATGTCCCTGAAGCCGGGTGGGATACTGCCGAAAGGTTTCCAGCCAGGTCACGGGGAAGAAGCCCTGGTCCGCGAGGATGGCGTACTGGGCCGGACAGGCATGGCCCTTGGACAGCACGAATCGGTCCCGGGCAGGGTTGGCCGGCTGCTCGGGGAACACCGTCATTTCGTGGTAGTAGAGCGCCACACCGATATCAATCCAGCTGAGACTGCCGCCTGGATGTCCGCTCTGGGCCCGATAGACCTGCAGGAGCACATCCCTGCGAAGGGCCTTCGCCTTCGCCGCCAATGCCACGACGGAATCCAGTTTCTTCTGAGGCATGACCCATCCTTCCCGGGAGGGCATTCGCCTCCAACCAGGATGCCCCAGGGGAGCCCCCTGCGAAAGGGGGGAATGGAGCCTTCGGGCTGGCATTACCCCTTGACCCAGCGGGCCATTGCGATAGGATGGACTTTCGCGCTTCCCGAAGGATTGCCTGGGGAAGCTGGAGACCAGACCCATGGCCAATCACAAGTCCGCTGCCAAGAAGGCCCGCCGTGATGTGGAGGCACGCCTCCGCAATCGCAGCAACCGTTCCACGCTGAAGACCGCCGTCAAGAAGTTCCTGGCCGTGGTGTCCGAGGGCAACAAGGCCGAGGCCGCGCTCCTGCTGCCCATCACCCAGGGTCTCCTCGACAAGGCCTGCCGCAAGGGCGTGCTGCACAAGAACGCCGCCAACCGCAGCAAGTCCCGCCTGGCCCTCCGGGTGAACAAGCTCGCCTGATCCTTTCGACGAACAGCTTTCGAGGACCCGGTCGAGCCGGGTCCTCCGTCGTTTCAAGCCAAAAAAGGACGGGCGCATAGCGCCGGTGGGATCCGTCCTGGAACCCTGTCCTCGGTCCCCCGCCTATGACTCTGCCCCCCAGACCTCCGGCACCCGCACCGACCCCTTGGGCACGGCGTCCCAGGTGAATCCCGCCCCCAGGTCCTCGGCCCGGCAGGGATCCGGGCGGTCCAGGCAGCCCAGGGTCCAGCCAAGCCAGCCCACGACAGCCTCGGCCGGAACCCCTTGCGCGGCCAGGGCCTCTCGCCCCAGGGCGCCAGCCCGTTTGCCCAGGCGGCTGCCATCGGCGGTCACCACCATCCCGAGATGCGCATAGGCCGGGCGCCGCAGAAAAAGAGCCTCCTGCAAGCGCAGCTGCGTGGCCGTGACGGAACGGAGATCCGCGCCCCGCACCACTTCGGTGACGCCCTGGTCCCCATCGTCCACCACCACGGCCAGGTGGTAGGCGAAACAACCATCCCGGCGGAAGAGCAGGGGATCCCCAGTGAGTGCGGCGGGGTCATCCTGTTGGCGGCCCAGCAGGCGGTCTTCCCAGGTCAGGTCAGCTTCGGGCAGCCGGAAGCGCAGGGCCCGCTGGAAGCCTTCCCAGGCCCTGGCCCGGCATCGCCCTGGATAGGGCCGGAGTCCGTCCTCCCCGTGGGGCGCCGAAGCGAGCACCTGCAGATCCTTGCGGGTGCAGACACAGGGATAGAGCAGGCCGCCCCGGTGGAGGTTCTCCAAGGCCTCCCGGTAGCGGCCGCTTCGCTCGGACTGCCAGACCACCGGCCCATCGGACTCCAAGCCCAGGGCCGCCAAGTCCCGCAGCTGCGCCTCGCCCAGGCCCCGGTGGCAACGGGGCCCGTCCACATCCTCCATGCGGATGACCCAGCGCCCCCCGGAAGCCCGGGCTGACAACCAGGAAGCCAAAGCCGTCCGGAGGTTGCCCAGGTGAAGGAGGCCCGTGGGGGATGGCGCGAAACGGCCGACGATCATCTGTCTAGGATAAGGGCATGTCCCTGCTCCGCCGCCTCCCACCGATCTTCCGCGCCCTCCTGGCCCAGGCCCTGGCCTTTGTCCTGCTGGTGGCTCTGGCGCGGATCGGCCTGCGACTCTCGCCCATGGCCTGGGTGCTGCTGGACGCGGTCCTGGCGGTCTGCCTGTCCCGATGGCTGGACCTCGGCCCCCGATGGGCCCTCATGCAGGCGGTCCTGCCCTTCCTAGTGCGAGCCCTGTGGGGGGCGCCCATTCCCTCCGGGCTCTACCTGGCGCTCTTCCTGGGCCTGGCGCTCCTGTTTGGCGGCGGGCTGCTCACGCGGGTGCCCTTGTACCACGCCAGCCGCGACGCCTGGGCCAAGCTGGAGGACCTGGTGCCTGGAACCCCCGGCTTCCACTTCGTGGACCTGGGCTGCGGCTTCGGCGGGCCGGTGGCGCATCTCGCAAGGGTCCGGCCAGATGGCTGGTTCGTGGGCGTGGAGGCATCGCCCGTCACCTGGCTGGTGGCCTGGGCACGCTGCCTGCCGCTGCGGAATACCCACATCCACCTGGGTAGCCTGTGGCGGATCAACCTCGCCGACATGGATGTGGCCTACGCCTTCCTGTCCCCGGTGCCCATGGCCGCCCTCTGGGCCAAGGCTCGCCGGGAAATGCCTTCCGGGGGCCGCTTCATCAGCCACAGCTTCGAAGTGCCTGGCGAAACGCCCCATCGCGTGATCCCCGTGAGGGGGCGCGAAGGGGCGCGGTTGCTCGTCTGGGACCTGTAGCTACCACCCCAGCAGGTAGGCGAACACCAGCGGCGCCACAATGGTGGCATCACTCTCGACAATGAACTTGGGCGTGTGGATGCCCAGCTTGCCCCAGGTGATCTTCTCGTTGGGCACGGCGCCGGAATAGGAGCCATAGCTGGTGGTCGAGTCGCTGATCTGGCAGAAGTAGCCCCAAAGAGGCACTTCGGGCAACTCCAGGTCCTGGTGGAGCATGGGCACCACACAGATGGGGAAGTCGCCGGAGATGCCACCGCCAATCTGGAACATGCCAAGGGGCGCGCCCTTGGTGGTCTCCTGGTAGTGCCTGGCCAGCCAGGTCATGTATTCGATGCCGGTGCGCACCGTGTGGACATGCTTGATGTCGCCCCGGATCACGGCGGCGGCGAACATGTTGCCCAGGGTGCTGTCCTCCCAGCCGGGGACCACGATGGGCACCTTCTTCTCCAGCGCAGCCAGCATCCATGAGCCCTTGGGGTCAATCTGGTACGAGCCCTCGAGCACCCCCGACTGCAGCACCTGTTGGAAAAACTCGTGGGGGAAGTAGGATTCGCCCGCCCGGTCCGCCTTCATCCAGACATCCAGCATGGCCTTCTCGATGCGCCGCATGGCCTCCATCTCGGGGATGCAGGTGTCGGTGACGCGGTTCATGTGGCGATCCAGCAGGCCCTTTTCCTCCGTGGGCGTGAGATCGCGGTACTGGGGCACCCGCTCATAGAAATCGTGGGCCACCAGGTTGAAGATATCCTCTTCCAGATTGGCGCCCGTGCAGGTGATGAGGTGAATCTTGTCCTGGCGGATCATCTCGGCCAGGGACAACCCCAGTTCCGCGGTGCTCATGGCACCGCCCATGGACAGCATCATGTGCCCCCCCTCGGCCAGGAAGGCGCGGTAGCCCTCGGCGGCATCCACCAGGGCCGCCGCGTTGAAATGGCGGAAATGGTGTTTCACGAACGAACCGACCGGGCCCAGGGTTGCCGCTGATTGGGACATAACTCCTCCGAATCCTTTTATTCTGCCAGTGGCCAACCCCCAGGCCGAGCACAGAATTCAACCCGCGCCCCCCCCTGCCGATGGATCAGGCAGGAGCTGCAGCATGTTTTTCATCATCGGACTCGTGGTGGTCTTCGGCGCGGTCATCGGGGGCTACCTCATGGAGGGTGGGAGCATCCCTGCCCTGCTGCACCCCCTGCCCGCCGAGGGCCTCATCATTTTTGGCGCCGCCGTGGGCTCGTTCCTGGCCGCCAATCCCATGAACACCATCAAGCGCGTGGCCGCCGACATTGCGAAGCCCCTGAAGGGCAGCCCCTACACCAAGGCCGTGTACATGGAAGTCCTCATGATGCAGTACGAAGTCTATGTGAACATCAAGAAGGGGGGCCTCCTGGCCCTGGAGCAGGATGTGAACGACCCCCACAATTCAGCCATTTTCAAGAAATACCCCACCTTCACCCACAACCATCACGCCCTGGACTTTTTCTGCGACTCCATGAAGCTGCTCATCAACGGCAGCGCCAAGATGGACGAAATTGACCTGATGCTGGATTCAGACCTGGATGTGCATCACGCGGAGAATGCCGCGCCAGGCAGTTCCGTGGGCAACCTGGCCGATGCCTTCCCCGCCTTCGGCATCGTGGCCGCCGTCATGGGCGTGGTGATCACCATGGGCTTCCTGGACCAGCCACCTAATGTCATCGGTGGGAAAGTGGGCGGGGCCCTGGTGGGCACCTTCCTGGGCATCCTCCTGGCCTACGGCGTGTTTCAGCCCCTGGCCAAGAATATTGACGCGGTCAATGGCGCCGAGGCCTTCTACTACAACTGCATTCGGTCCGGCCTCACCAGCTTCGGCAATGGGGCCGCTCCCATCACCGCCGTGGAATTCGCGCGCCGCAACATTCCCTCCACGGAGCGGCCCGGTTCGGGCGAGCTGGAGGAAGTGGTGCGGCAGATCAAGCCGAGGTGACGGGCCATGGCTGAACAGCAGGCGCCCGAGATCAAGGTTCGATTCGTCAAGAAGAAGGGCGGCCACGCGGCGGCCCACGGCGGGGCATGGAAGGTCGCCTACGCCGATTTCGTGACGGCCATGATGGCCTTCTTCCTCCTGATGTGGCTCCTGAACAGCGCGGACCAGAACACCAAGGCCGGCATCGCAGGCATGTTCCAGGATGCCAACTTCTTCAACACCGAACGGGGCAAGGAGATCCTCGCCAACCACGGGAAGGGCATCCTGCCCGGTGGTCGCGGCATGGCCCCCGGGCCCGATGGCGACGGCGGCACTGATTCGGCGGCCGAGACCCCCGGAGCCGCCCAGGAGGAACATGATGTGATGGAGGCCACGGCCGAGGCCATCGAGAAATCCTTCCAGCAGGATGAACTGCTCCAGGCCTTCCAGGATCAGATCAGCATGGACTTCACGGATGAGGGCCTGCGCATCCAGGTGCAGGACAAGGCCGCCCAGGTGCTGTTCGACAGCGGCAGCGCGCACCTGAAACCCTACACGCTGTCCATCCTGAAGGAAATCGCCAAGGAACTGGGCAAACTCCCCAACCGCGTGGTCATCGGCGGCCACACCGACGCCTCCCAATACGCAAACAAGGCCTACACCAACTGGGAGCTTAGTGCGGATCGCGCCAACGCGGCCCGTCGGGTCATGGAGAGCGTCGCGGGTGGACTCCGTCCCAGCCAGGTCCGCCGGGTCACCGGCTATGCGGACACCATCCCCCTGGAGGGCAAGGATCCCAAGGATCCCCAGAATCGGCGCATTTCCATCGTGGTGGTTTCAGCGGCCACGGAAGCGGCCGACTCGAAACGCCAGAAGGCCCTGCCGCGGGAGAAGGACAAGACCAAGCCAAGGAAAGCCACCGGGGCCTGACAAAGAAGCGCCCGGAGGTACGGGCGCTTCGAGAGGGTTGAGTTGGAAGGTTTACGAGTGGTGGGGAAGGTAAGCGGGAGTCCCGCAAGCAGGACTGGGATCAAGTGGTGGGACGATTGGTGGCGGGAAGCCCTCGCGGGCACCTCAGCGACAAGCCTATCACCGTTGCGCCGGGGGCAGCTCGAAGACTGCTGGATCCAGGCCGTCCCTGGCCCAGGCCGAGAACTGCAGGGTCACCCTGGTCCCATTGGCTTCCAGCAGGTTCAGTTCGGAGAGCACCGGCCGTCCCTTGGCTTCCACGGGCGCCGAAAATCGCGCCGTTCGGGCCAGCTTGCCCGAGGCCAGCCGGAACTCGGCCTTTAGGGGCAGGAGGCCCTCCTTCGTCACCCACAGGAGCACCTGCCGGGCACTGGAAGCAGGGCGCCGGGCCGAAAGATCCAGACACCAGCAGGCCACGCCCTCCAGTCGCTCCTGGGTCATGCCCCGCACCAGGTAGTCATCCCGGAAGCGCGTGCGGGCAACTTCCCCGCCCGCCGCCGGTCCCAGAAGCCGCTGCTGGGGACTCACCCGGACGGGACGCTTGACGCCCGGCAGGAGGAGCCACATCTGATCCCCGAGCATCAGCACGCTGCGCCCCCGTTCTCGGGGACTCAGGCCATCCAGGCGAGCATCCCCGTTTTCCCGGGCAGACACCTTCCAGCTCTGCTCGCCCTGCCCGTCCCTGAGGGTGAGTTCCACCGAGAACAGGGGCCAGGGATGGCGCAGGCGGTCCACTCGGGCCAGGATCTCCTCGCCGCTCTGCGCCAGGAGCGACAGGCTCGTGCAGGCCAGGAGGAACCGATGCACCCGATCCTTCAATGGCGACCGTAATCGTCCTGGAGCCGCTCGATGTCGGCCTCGTCGAAGGTGCCCAGGCTCACCTCGAGCACCCGCACGGCCTGGGTGGTGCTGGCATCACAGCGCAGACGATGGGTGCTGCCCTGGGGCAGCCAGATCTCCTCCCCCACCTCGGGGTGCAGCTCCTCGCCGTCCCGGTCAACCACCACGCCACCATCCAGGGCCACCCACAATTCTCCGCGGTGGCGGTGTCGCTGGAGGCTCAGCTTCTGGCCGGGATTGCAGGTGAGGATCTTCACGGTGCAGGGCGTGTTCAGCGCGTACTGATCGAAGGAGCCCCAGGGCTTGTCCACATGGAGGGTGTCGGGTCGGTTCATGGAGGTAGTCTAGCGTGAGTCCGAAGGACAGGCGCCAGCGATCACGCCGGCCTACAGCAGGTCTTTCCGTCCGGCCGCCTTCAGGTGCTCCACGATCTGCTTGACGGACTGGGCGCGATCCTTCCGGCAGATGAGCAACGCATCCTCGGCGTCAACCACGATGAGATTCTCCACCCCACTGGCGGCAATGAAGCGCTTGCCGCCAAAAATGGCGCTGTCCCTCGTGTCCAGGAGGAAGGCATCCCCCTGGATCACATTCCCCTCAGCATCGGGTTCCTGGAACTCGATGGCGGCGGGCCAGGAACCCACATCGGACCATCGGAAACGGGTGGGCACCACGGCGACGCCCTGGGCCTTTTCCATGAGGGCCACATCTATGGCCACCTGGGGCACCTGGTGGTAGGCGGCGGCCAGGGTCGCAGGCTGGGCACCCGCCTGGACCCAGGCATCCAGGGGCCCGAGCACCTCGGGTGCGTGGCGCTCCAGGGCTTCGCGGAAGGCCCGAAGTGTCCACACGAACATGCCCGCATTCCAGAAGTGATGGCCCGAGGCCAGGTACTGAATGGCCAACTCAACGGGGGGTTTTTCCCGGAAGGCCTTCACCGTCAGCACGGCGCCCTGCCCCTCCGCTTCGATATAGCCGTAGCCGGTTTCGGGATAGGTGGGCCGGATGCCGAAGGTCACCAGTTCCTGGCAGGTATGGGCGTGCCCGGCCGCCAGTTCCAGGTCCGCCATGAACAGCTCGGGATCCCCGATCCAGTGGTCGGCAGACAGCACTGCCATCACGGCCTGGGGGAACTTCTGCTCGATCTGGACGAGGGCCAGAGCCAGGCAGGGCGCGGTGTTTCGGCCCTCGGGCTCCACCAGAACATTTTCCGGTGGGATCTCGGGAAGCATTCGGCGCGTGTCTGCGGCCAGGTCTTCAGTGGTCACGATGAATATCCGCTCGGGCGCCACCTGCCCGTCCAGCCGGTGCACCGTCTGGTGGAGCAGGGTTTCAGTCCCCACGATGGCCAGGAACTGCTTGGGCC
>JBBIHT010000027.1:0-11571 GCA_037446845.1 Geothrix sp.
GCCGTTCAAGGAGCTGCGCGGCACGATCCAGAACGACATCCTGAAGGAATACATCGCGCAGAAGATGTGGTGCTTCCCGCCGAAGCCCTGGCTGCCGAAGAAGCCCAGAGCCTGGAACAATCCCTGCCGGAGGCGGAACGCCTCGCCGCGATGCTGCGACTGGACCCAGCCGTGGCCGAGGTGCTGCCCCGCATCCAGTTCATGGGCCTCATCACCCAGGGCCCCAAGAGCCTCGCGTTCCTCGGCGAGGCGGTGGATCCCCTGCGCGAACCCAAGCACATGGCCTGCCTGGACGCGCTCAGGGGTGGCCGGACCGCCCCGGGCGGCGAGGGTTCCCGGTGGCTGTCCGCCGATCCGCTGGCCCGGGAGGTGATCCTCGGAACCGGTCTGGCCCGGAGCCTCGGAGTCGCCGTGGGCGGTTCCCTCACACTCATGTCCACCACTAGGGCCGGGGCGCTGAACGGCGTGGATGTGGAGGTGGTGGGGCTCCAGGATCTGGGTTTGAAGGAACTCAATGACCGCAGGCTCACCGTGAGCCTGGGCACGGGGGACGCCCTGCTGGAGGCGGGCACGGCCCGGTCCAAACTTTCCATCCTGCTCAAACGCCCCCAGGACACCGCCGGGGAACAGGGGCGGCTCCAGGCCCTGGCCCCAGGCACCGTCATCAGGCCCTGGTACGAGCTGGCTTCCTTCTACCGCCAGGTGAAGCTGCTCTACTTTGCCATTTTCGGCTTCATGGGCCTGGTGCTCTTCCTGGTGGTGCTGTTGGCCACCGCCAACACCCTGCTCATGGCGGTCATGGAGCGGGTGCGCGAATTCGGCGTGCTGCGGGCCATGGGCCTGGAACCGAGACAGCTGGTGGTGCTGCTCCAGTGGGAAGGCGCCTTCCTGGGGCTTCTGGGCAGTGCCCTGGGACTGGGGGCGACGCTGCTGTTGCGGGCGGCCCTCAACGCTCTGCATCTGCAGATGCCCGCCCCACCGGGCACCAGCCATGGCTACGAACTGAACATCCATCTGGTGCCCCTGGTCTATGCGGCTGTGGCCCTGGGGTTGCAGGGGACGATCCAGCTGAGCGCCCTGCTGCCCGGCCTCAAGGCGGCCCGCCTGAAGATCGTGGAGGCCCTGCGGCATGTCTGAGGGAAGCCGCCGAGGCGGAGCGCCATTCAGAGCGGGTAAACTGCCCCCCATGGTGCGATTTGCTTCCCTCCTGCTGATCTTCCTTGGTGTCACGGGTCCCCTCCGGGGCGAGGGGCTGGAGGTGGCGGTGGGCCTGGCCGTGAGCCCCACGCAGCGGGGGGCGGCCTCGGCAGGGCGTGGAGATACCACTACGGGCCTCATGCTTCGCGCGGGCTGGGATGAGGCGATGGCCTATACCCGCATGGATCAGTGGCAGGTGCTGGCCCTTTCGGGATCCAACGAGGACCTGAAGTTCGCCATGTCCGGCCTGGGTTTTCAGCGGGCCTGGTGGACCGAGCGCCATGGGGCCCAGGCGGCCCTGGGCGCCGAACTGCGGGTGGAGCGCTACGCAGGCAAGGACAGCCTGGCCGCTGGGCCAGCACCCCTGGCGCGGGAGCAGGCCTGGATGGTGCGGCCCTGGGTGCGGACTCAGGCCGGTTTCCGGGGAATCCTTCTGCCCCTCGGCAGCGGTGCCACGGAGCTTCTGGCCTGGCTGACCCAGGGCGGTCGGTACAGCCACCCCTTCACGCGCCTGGAAGTCGCCGTGCCGATGTGGCACCAGGGCGGGGATGGGCCCAAGGGGCTGCTCCGCCAGATGGCCCCCCGCTTTGAGGTGAGTCTGCACTTCGGCATGCGGTTCGGCTCCCGGCCCTTCTCGTGAAGGCCGCGGCGGGAACAGCTCCCCGCTGGGCCTGGTGGATCGCCACGGGCCTGGGCAGTGGCTACCTGAAGCCGGCGCCGGGCACCTGGGGCAGCCTGGCGGGGCTGGCCGCGTGGTTGTTGCTGGTGGCTGGCCTCCGCGGCACGGGCTGGGCCTGGGTGCTGGCCCTCGCGCCCCTGGCCCTCACGGCCCTGGGCATCTGGGCGGCCGAGGCCGTGGTGAAGGAAACGGGTGAGAAGGATCCTTCCTTCATTGTGGTGGATGAGTGGGCTGGGCTATGGATCGCGCTCACCCCGCTGTTGTTCACGCCCACGGTTCAACCCCAGTCCTTGAGCCTCTGGGCCGCGCGGCTGGTGGCGCCGTTCCTGCTGTTCCGCCTGTTCGACATCTGGAAGCCGGGGCTGGTGGATCGGGCCCAGCGCCTGCCCGGCGGCCTGGGTGTGGTGATGGATGATGTGCTGGCGGGGCTGCTGGCAGCCCTGATCGTCCTGCCCCTGGACCGGTGGCTGGGGGCACGGTCGCTGCTGCCTCCGGGGTCGTGAGGGGAAGAGGGGCGGCCTCGGCCAAGCCCTGGCTCCATCGGCTCGCCCGCTTCAGCCTGCGGTTTCTTCCCGCAGCTTCCGCCATACTGCGGGCTCGCTGAGGCGGCCGCTCTCGTCGAAATGCCGGCTCTCGATGAGGTAGCGGTAGCCCTGCTCCGTGAGGAAGAGCTGGCGGTTGCGGGCGAATTCCTGCTCGGTGGTATCGCGGCTGATGAGCGAGTAGAAGTAGCTCATATTGCGATCGCCCTTGGGGCGCAGGATGCGGCCCAGGCGCTGGGCTTCCTCCTGCCGCGAACCGAAGGTGCCGCTCATCTGGATGGCCACGCTGGCATCGGGAAGGTCAATGGCGAAGTTGGCCACCTTGCTCACGATGAGCACCCGCAGCGTGCCTTCGCGGAACTGCCGGAACAGGTTCTCGCGCTCCTTCTCGGGCGTCTGTCCCGTGAGCACAGGCACGCCCAGGCGTTCGCCGATGATGCGAAGCTGTTCGAGGTACTGGCCGATGATGAGGATGTTGTCCGTGGGGTGACCCGCCAGCAGCTCATCCATGACGGCCATCTTCATGCTGTTTTCCGAAGCGATGCGGAAGCGCTGACGCTGGTCGGCCACGGCGTACTCCATGCGTTCGTCCGTGGGCAGCGGCACCCGGATTTCAAGGCAGTGGGCCGTGGCGATGAAACCATCCTTCTCCAGCATCTTCCATGGCACATCCACCCGCTTGGGCCCGATGAGGCTGAACACATCCTCTTCCTTGCCATCCTCGCGCACAAGCGTGGCGGTGAGGCCCAGGCGACGCTTGGCCTGCAGTTCTGCCACGGCACGAAAGATGGGCGCGGGCAGCATGTGCACTTCGTCGTAGATCACCAGGCCCCAGTTGGCCGCTTCAAAAAGCTTGAAATGCTCGAAGGGCCCGCCCTTGCTCTTGCGGTAGGTGAGGATCTGGTAGGTGGCGATGGTGACCGGCTTGATCTCCTTGGTGTCGCCAGTGTAGAGACCGACCTCGTCCTCGGTGAGCGTGGTCTTGTCCAGCAGCTCCTGCTTCCACTGCTTCACGGCGGTGCCGTTGGTGGTGAGCACCAGGGTGTGGGTCTGCAGGGTGCTCATGCAGCCGATGCCGATGACGGTCTTGCCCGCGCCGCAGGGCAGCACCAGCACCCCGGCACCGCCATCCGGGCCGCCACCCGCATGGAAGACCTCCATGGCGGCCTTCTGGTAAGCGCGCAGGCCGAAGGGCTTGCCGTTCTGCTTCAGGGTTGGTGACAGCTGGAAGGGCAGGGGATCGCCGGGCTTGTAGCCGGCCATGTCCTGCACGGGATGCCCCAGGCGGATGAGCTGCAGCTTCACCTCGCCCCGCATACCCGTGTTCAGGTAGATGCCCTTTTCATCTGGGTAGGGTTCCGCCAGGAGGCCCTGCAGGGACTTCTGGTTTTCCAGCTCCCAGTAGAGGCCCCGGTCGTCCATTTCCAGGGCCAGCCGGTCCCCCTTGGCCACCAGGCGCAACTTGCCGTAGCGGGTGCCGTGGTCCTCGATTTCCTGCAGGAGGTTCTGGGGGACCGGGTACTTGGACCAGGTGTTGAGGGTGGCCACCATCTCCGCACAGGCCACCCCCGAGGCGGAGGCGTTCCACAGGCTCAGGGGCGTGATGCGGTAGGTGTGGATGTGCTCGGGGCTCTTCACCAGTTCCGCAAAGCGCGCCAGCTCGTCCCGCACCTGCTCGAAATCGGGATGGGCCACCTCCAGCAGGAGGGTGCGATCGCTCTGGACGATCAGGGGATTATCAGGGCGGAGGGCGATCACGGTGGCAGGTAGCCTAAACCTTTGAGATTAAAGGGCCCGGGGGCAAGGGTCAACGAAGAGGCGGCGAGGGCGGCGGGGATCTTGAAGCCGTTAAGGAAAAGTCAGAGGCGGCACCCGGGTCGGCCGGCCTATAGTTGGTATCTCCCCGGGGGCTGGAGCTTCCTGCTGGGGGATTTCTGGAGCATCCATGGGCAGCCGAACGCGCCTTCTCACATCTTTTGCCCTGCTGGTGGCCTGCGGACTGGCGGCCCAGGAGGCCAATCTCATCGAGCAGAGGCGGAACCTACCGGCCCGGGTGGGGCCCCACGCGATCAAGGGCCATGACCGGCCCGACCTGCGCCGGGACTGGAACCTCCAGTGGTTCGGTGGCCGCCTGAGTCCTGAGTACCTGGACTACAAGAACCAGTTGGCCCAGGAGGAAGTGAGCCGCTGGTCGCACCTGCTGCCCCGGCCCGTCACGGTCCATCGCCTTCCCGCAACGGCTGCCCTGGCTGCTCCGGCGGCCGGCCCCACCTGGACGAACCTGGGCCCCAAGGCCAACCTCACCACCGCCTCCTTCCCGGATATTGATAGCGGCCGTCCCGCGGCCATCCTGTCGGACCCCTCGGCCCCCAACACCCTCTACCTCGCCACCAGTGGCGGCGGCGTCTTCAAATCCACGGACGCGGATCCAGCCAGCGGCAGCGACTGGACCTGGACCGCCATCACGGACGGCCTGCCCAGCAGCGGCTCGGGCGGCAATGTGTCCGTGGGGGCCATGGCCCTCAGCCCGGCCAGCTCCAGCACCCTCTATCTGGGCGCGGGGGATGCCTTCGACGCCGAAGGTCGGGGCTTCTACACCACCACCGATGGCGGGGTGAACTGGACGGTCGCCACGGGTCTGGGCAACGCCACCCGTTCCTACGCCATCCTCCCCCTGGACGCCTCGAAGATCTTCTGGGGCACCAACGACGGGCTGAAGGTATCCACCGACGGGGGAAGCAGCTTCGCCCCGGTGACGGTCGGAGGTGCTGCCACGGGAAAGATCCGATCCCTGCAAAAGGTTACCACCACGGACCTGGTCTGCAGCCTGCAGCCTGGAACGGGGGCGGGGACCATCCACTACTCGAGCAACGGCGGCACCACCTGGACCCAGGCCACCATCACGGGCGTGACCTTGGCCAATGTCGGTCGGGTCACCGTGGCCGCCGCTGGGGATGGCATCACCCTCTGGGCCATCTACGAGGACACGGCCCTTTTAGAGGTCACGCGCTCTACAATTATTGCCCGGGGCGTGCTGAAGAGCAGCGACAAGGGCCAGTCTTGGTCCTGGGTGGCGGCGCCCACCGTCTCGGGCGGGCTGTTCCAGGGCACCGGCAACCAGATGACCAGCGATGGCGGCCAGGGGTTCTACAACCACGGCCTGGCCGTGGACCCCAACAATCCCAACCGCCTTTTCGTGGGCTCCAACCTTGCGCTCTACCGCAGTCTGGATGGAGGCGCCAACTGGACCCAGCTCACCCATTGGTACGGCAACAAGCATGTCTATGCCCACGCCGATTTCCACACCACCGCCTGGTCCTCGACGGGTAGCACCCTCTATGTGGGCAACGACGGCGGCCTTTGCGTGGTGCGCGATCCCTTCCTGGCCACCGTGCCCACCGGATCCAGCACGGTGGCCTCCGTGCCCACCTTCATTGACAACCGCCGCAACCGGGGCCTTGCGTCCCATCTGGTGTACAACCTGGGCTCGACCCTGGCGGCCACCCCGGCGGATGCCAAGTTCCGCATCAGCCTGGGCATGCAGGACAACGGCACCCGGGTGCGTCGGGACGAGGGAGCGGGCCTCCAGGCCAGCGCCACCTTCGAGGATGGCATCGGCGGGGATGGCTTCGGCACCGTCATCCATCCCACCGACGGCAACAAGATCCTGGGCAGTGTGTACTACACGGATATCCAGCTGAGCACCGATGGCGGCGCCACCTTCAGCGACTCCATCGCCGGCATCACCGAGGCCAACAGCGATACCCTGGCCCCCTTCCAGGCGCGCCTGGCCCTGGGCGATACGGCCCACCCGGATTCGGTCTACACCGCCACCAACGGCAAGGTCTACAAGAGCGCCAATTTCGGAGGCACTTGGGCCGCCCTGGGGACCACCGGGCTGCCTGCGGGGGGGACGGGATCCCAGACGGATCCCAATGATGCCCTCTACATTCGCAACATCGGCGCCTCCCCCAGCGATGCCAATGTGCTGGGTATCGCGGCGAACCAGGGCCGCTTCTTCTTCACCGCCAACGGCGGCAGCAGCTGGACCCAGGCGGGCATGCCCGCCAACAACGGCTCCTACACCAGCTATGTATGGTTCGACCGGGTGAACCCCGCGGTGGTCTATGCGGCCTCCGTGGCGCCCTCCGGCACCAAGAACCACCTGTGGAAGAGCACCAACAGCGGGGCCTCCTGGACCACTCTGGATGGTAGTGCCGCCGCCCCCAACGGACTGCCCTTCGGCATCCCGGTCCATGTGGTGCAGACGGATCCCACCGACCCGAACACGCTTTATGCCGGCACCGATTTTGGGGTGTACGCGAGCACCAATGGGGGCACTTCCTGGGCCCGCTACGGCGCCGGCCTGCCCATGGTGGCCGTGCGCGATCTCTATCTGGCGCCCGATGGCAGCTTCATCCGGGCCGCCACCTTCGGGCGGGGCGTGTGGGAAGCCTCCATGGCGCCCCTGGGGCCCACGGTGACCCTGGCCCCGGCCTCGGTGACGATGATCCAGGGCGGCACTCAGGACTTCACGCCCACCGTGTCGGGTGGCACGGCCAACACCGTGACTTGGTCCGCCACCAGCGGCACCATCGCGGCCGGACCCACGGCCACGGCCGTGGCGCACACCTACACGGCCCCCGCCACCGGCAGCAGCGCTACGGTGACCGCTACCACGGTGGACGCACCCGTCGCCACCGCTACGGCCACCGTCACCCTGGTGGCACCCGGTGCGGTCACCGTTGCCGTGAGCCCAGCCGCCGTCGAGCTGATGACTGGCACCAGCACGCAGCAGTTCTCCGCCGCCGTGAGCCCCCTCACCAGCCAGGGAGTGGCCTGGACCGGCACGGGCGTCAGCAGCTTGGGCCTGTTCGATGCCACAGGTCTCGCGGCCGGTTCCTACACCGTGACGGCCACCAGTGTCGCCTCGCCCACCAGCCCCGCCGGCACCGCCACGGTCACGCTGGTGTCGCCAGCCTCGGTGACCGTCGCGGTGGCTCCCGCCACGGCGAACCTCGTGACCGGCGGCACCCGGCAGTTCGCGGCCACCGTCACCGGGGTTTCCGCCGCGAACCAGGGTGTCACCTGGAGCGTGAGCCCCGCCGCCACCATCTCGGGCACGGGCCTGTTCACCGCCAACGCGGTCGGCACCTTCACCGTGACGGCCACCAACAGCTTCAGCGGAGCCACCGGTACCGCCACGGTGGTTGTCAAGTCCCGGGATGTGGACGGCAACGGCATCGTGGAACCCCTGGACCTGCTGTTCTTCGCCAAACACTACGGAACCGCCAATGCCGCCTGTGACCTGAACGGGGACGGCACCGTGAATGATGCGGACCTTGATCTTTTGATCGCCGGTCTGTGAAGGGGATGACCATGACTCCGATGAAATCACTTCTTTCCGTCTGCGCCCTCCTGGCCCTGCCGGCGTTCCTCGCCTGCGGCGGCGGCTCATCCACGCCCCCTCCGCCTCCCACCGCCTCCAGCCTGGCCTATACCGATCCCGCCAGCGGCACCTACAAGCTGGTGAAGAATCCCGCCAGTTCCGGCGCCCATCTCGTGCTGGATCTCGTCGGCCCCAGCACCGGCACCGCGATGGGGGTTTCCCTCACCCTCACCGGCGATGCAAAAACGACCTGGACTGATATTCCCGCGGGTGTGGTCACGCCGACAGTGTTCTTGCAGAACGGCTCCCAGTTCAACCTGGGCACCGGCACGCCCATCCAGAAGGCCAAGGCCACGGGCACCGTGCTGCAGGCCACGGTGGCCCAGAAGGCGCCCACGGCAGAGGCCAGCCTGAATGGAACCCTCCTGCGGGTGGCGCTGGATCTCAAGCCCAACCAGGGCCTGCCCCAGGGCACGGTCCTGACGCTGGACGCCGACAATGCCAAGAGCCAGGTGCTGGCGGGCGGCACCCTCTCGCCCATCATCATCCGCGTGGGCACCCTGAAGGCCCAGTAACAGAAATCCAGCCCGATGCGCGACCGGCGTCTCCTCAGGGGATGCCGGTTGTGCCTTGGGAGCCCTTGATTGGATGCCCATGTTCCCTCGCTCGCTCCTTGTCCTCCTCGTGCTCGGGTTCCTTGGGACTGCCATGCTGCCCGCCATGCCTCCGCCCGACGCCGGCATGCTGGAGGCCTATCGTCGGGACGGCTCCCTGGAGGCCCGCCGAGCCTTCGCCCGGGCCGTGGGGAACCACCGTCCGGATCCCCAGCTCCTGCAGGCCGCCAGGGAGCGGCTGCTGCGGCTGGCGGGCCCCGTGCCCGGTGCTCGTATCCTGCCCCTGCCGCCCCCGGCCTGGCGCGGCATGCCCACCAAGGGGCCGGTGAAACTGTTCGTGCTGTTGGTGGATTTCAGCGACTACCCCCACAACGACACCCTGAACCCCACGGCCTCAGTGCAGGCGCGGATCTTCGGCGATGGCGATGCCGTCGCGGCGGCCCCCTACGAGAGCCTGCGCAACTACTATCGTCGCGCTTCGTACAATCAGCTGGAGTTCTCCGGCACGGTGCTGGGCTGGTACCGGCCTGGCTATACCCGTGCCAGCATGGCCAATACCGCCGCGGGCCGGGATGGCCTCATCAAGGAGGCCCTTCGCGCCTTCGAGGCCCAGGGTCATGATTTCGCCCAGTACGACAATGACGGCGATGGCGCCGTGGACTATTTCGCCGTGGTGTGGTCCGGCCCCGATAACGGCTGGTCCAGCTTCTGGTGGGGCTACCAGACTTTCTTCTCCGATGCCTCCTTCAAGGTGGGCGGCAAGACGCTGCGGAAGTACTCCTGGCAATGGGAAGCCCGGCCCGTCGGCGCCTTCAAGCCCCTGACGCTCATCCACGAAACGGGCCACGCCCTGGGCCTGCCGGACTACTACGACTACGACGACACCGTGGGCCCCAGGGGCGGCCTGGGCGGCCTGGACATGATGGATGGCAACTGGGGCGACCACAACTGCTTCAGCAAGTTCCTGCTGGACTGGATCTCGCCCCAGGTCATCAACGGGGCTACCGCCGGTGCCACCCTCGCCGCAGCTGAGGCCGCTCCCGGGGAAGCCAAGGTGTTGATGCCCTCGGCGGTGGCGGGGCAACCCTTCGGGGAGTTCTTCATGGTGCAGAACCGCACGCGCACCCAGAACGACAGCGGCTATCCCGCTGACGGCCTGCTCATCTGGCATGTGGATTCGCGCCTGGATCCCTCCGGCGGCAATAGTGACTACCGCTATGACAACTCCTTCACCGGGCACAAACTGCTGAAACTCATGGAAGCCGATGGCCTTGAGGGGATCGAGACCAGTGGCGCCCAGGCCCATGCGGGCGACTTCTACCAGGCGGGCAAGGTCTTTGGCCCCCTCAGCAGCCCGGCCAGCATGGCCTACGATGGCCTGCAGACCTGGCTGGAGGTGCGCAGCATCTCAGCGCCGGGATCCCCCATGAGCTTCGATGTGGCGGCCATCGCGCCGGATGGGAGCGCCCCCACGGGCGCGCCCGGCCCACCCACCGCCAGCGGCGACCAGGATGCGCTGACCCTGTCCTGGAGCCTGGGCACGGCGGCGGATCCCGAGAGCGGCATCACCGGCTACTCGGTACAGATCGGCACCTCCCTCGGGGGGACCGAGGTGTTTGACGGCCTGGTGGGCCCAGTCACCACCAAGGTGTTCGCCGGGCTGGGCCGCTTCGAGGGCCAGCCCCTCTTCGCGCGGGTGCGGGCCATGAATGGCGCCGGGTTGTTCTCCGCCTGGTCCCCCGGCAGTGCTCCCGTCACGCTGTCCCTGCCGACCCTGCCCTGCTCGGTGCTGGATGCCTGCCCGCTGGTCTTCAAGTCGCTGGGGCCCTGGAGCGAGGACGCCGCCACCCAGACCCTGGGCGGCAGCTCCGCTCGGAGCGCCTCCATCCCCGACAACGGCAGGACCTCCCTCCAGACCTGGGTCCAGGGGCCCGGCACCCTTGCCTTCCGGTGGAAGGTCAGCAGCGAGGACGGGTTCGATTTCCTGCGTTTCAACCTGGACGGCCAGATCCCGGCAGGGGTGCCCTCCCTCAGCGGCGAAGTCCCCTGGACTGCCGTGTCACTGAATATCCCCCCCGGTGCACACTATCTCCAGTGGATCTACGCCAAGGACGGCAGTGCCAACAGCGGGGCCGATGCGGGCTGGGTGGACCAGGTGCAGTGGATGCCGGAGGCGCCTGCCGGATCCCCGGATGTGAATGGCGATGGCGCCCTGGACCTCAGGGATCTACTGGCCTTCGCCCTCCGGTACGGCTCCGCCGGGCCAGCCGGTGATCTGAATGGCGATGGCCGCGTGGATGATGTGGATCTCGCGTTGCTGCTGCCCGCCCTCTGACCGCTCAGCCACCGCTGATGAGGTGGATGACCTTCACCGTGGCTCCGTCGGGGATGGTGGCGGTGTCGTAGTCCTTCCTCGGGACCAGTTCATCGTTCACATGGATCACCAGCAGGGGGAAGCGGTAGTTCTTCGCCCGCAGCACCTCCCGCACGGTCATTCCGGCATGCCAGTCAAGCGGTTCTTCGTTCACCACGATCATCTCGGGACCTGCCTTCAACTGGCTACAGCCGGAGGACCGGCTGCCGGCGCAGCCGATCCTCCTGGATCCTACAGATGCTGCTTGACCACTTCCACCACTTCCGGGAAGGCGTCCAGTCCAAGCTCCTTCAGCCGCTCCAGGGTGGGCACGCCGTTGGGGGTCCACCCGCGGCGGGCATAGACCGCGTCCGTGAGTTTTTCATAGCGCTCCGTGCGCCAGGTGCGATGCAGGGCCATCTTCTCCTCGGTGGTCTTCCCTTTGGGGTCGAGGCCCATCTCAGTGATGATCTGCTGGTCGTACCGTTCCATGCGGGATTCATATTCTTCCCGGGTCACGGGACCCAGGGCCCGGTACGGCGCCGCATCGTGGATGCGCAGGCCCTTGCCCATGCGGATGTTGAAGATCCGCTGGAAGTTGTAGACCCGGGCGGACTGGGCGATCAGTTCCTCCTTGGAGATCTGGATGCCCGTGGTGGCGCTGAACAGATCCACATAGTTCTGCACATGCTCGGGCACCTTGTGGGCCTCGGGCTGGGAGCTGTTGTCGGCGGGCACCACATCGTTCCAGGGCAGCTTGCAGAAGCCGTTGAGGCCGAACCAGGTGCGGAACAGGG
>JBBIHT010000028.1:0-11223 GCA_037446845.1 Geothrix sp.
GGCCAGCGCCTTCTCCTCGTGGACAGCGACCGCGCCTTCCTGAAGGAACACCAGGTCAGCCTGGAGTCGGCCTATGACCTGGAAGTGACCCACGCCCCCGATAGCGTCGTGGCCCGGCTGGAAACCGGCGCCTACGCCGCTGTCCTGGTGTGCGTTGAGGTGGCGGAGAACAAGGGCTATGCCCTTTGTTCCACCATCCGCCGCCAGAAGAACCTGGAGGGCGTGAAAGTGGTGCTCATCAGCGCCAAGGCCTCGGAGGAGGAATACCGGCGACACCAGAGCCTGAAGGGCCACGCCGACCTTTACCTGCACAAGCCCATCGCCCCCAGCGCCCTGGTGGCGGCCCTAGCTCCCTTCGTGCCCGGTCGCGTCATTGATCCCGACAATCCCCTGGGCGAGCTGGTGGATACGGAGCTCGGCGACGACTGGCTGGACAGCCTGAAGAGCACGGTGGAACTGCCCGGTGGGGCCCTGGGGGCTCCCGTATTTGGCGTCCGGCCCGAATCCCCGGTGCAGACCACCCACCTGGATACCAAGGCCACGGCACCCCCAGCCACTTCCCGCACCCAGCTGCTGGATGAACAGGTTTCCGCCCTCCATGAAGAACTGCGCGCCAAGGACCTTCGCCTGCAGGCCGCGGAAAGTGAATTGCAGCAAATGCAGCGGCAGCTCAACTCGGTGACTCTCAACCTGGATGAGTTGGAACGGAGCAACCGCGAAGCAGAGGCGCTGAAAACCCGCCTTCAGGAAACCGAGGCCTCCCTGAAGCACCTCGAAGACGCCCAGGGCCAGAATGGCGATTCGGTGGATGCCCTCAAGGCCCAGTTGCGGGAGGCCCTCGGAGAGCGGGCCGGGTTGATCCAGCAGGTGGAAGCCCTGAACCAGCAGGTGGGGGAGAAGACCCAGCGGGCCATCGAACTGCTGAAGGAACGGGATCGGCTGCTGCACGACAATCTGGATCTCGAGCCCTTCAGGGAGAAGGCCAGGAACCTGGAGCTCATGCATGCCGAGGCCCTGGTGGCCCACGAGGCCACCTTGGCCGAAAAGCAGAAGGAACTGGATGCGGCTCTGGAAGCCCAGACCCAGCTCAACACGACCCTGGAGGCCCTGGTGGAGCAGCACGCCAGCCTGGAGGGGGTGCACCAGGCCGCCCTGCTGGAAGTGGCCGGCTACAAGGAGCGCCTGCACACCACGCAGCTGGAAATGGCCGGCCTGGAAGCCACCCTGCGCGGCCAAGGCCGGGATCTGGCGGAACTGGGTGAAAGCGTTCGGACCACCGAGGCGGCACTGGAGGCTGCCCGGACCCAGGTGCTGGAACGGGAGCAGCAGGTCCAGGCCCGGCAGGACCTGGTGCAACAGCACCAGGAGGAGATCGTCCGCCTCTCGGGCCAGCTGGCGGCCCTGCGCCAGGAGCTGGATGAGGTCAAGATCCAGCACGAGGGCGAACGGATGGAGATCATGAACGGCCTGGACGCCAAGGAGGCGGAGGTCCTGCGGCTGAAGGAGGCCCTGGCCCAAGGCCAGGAAGTCCATGCCGCCCTGGAGCGGGAGAAACAGGCTGTGCTGGGCAAACTGTCGGATCAGCGCGACCGCCTGCAGAACCTGGACTCGCTGCTGCAGGAAATCCAGGAAAGAATCCGGCGGGGCACTGATCTCGCCAAAGGGTAGTTCGAGATCATGGTCGCGGCCCTTTTCTGCGCATTCCTCATTTTCCTGAGTGCCTGTTTCGTCATGGCGGAGTTCGCCGCCGTGCGGGTGCGGGATACCCAGCTGGAAGCCCTCATGGAGCGCGATCCACGGGCCAGCCGGGCCCTGGCGGTCCACCGGGAATTGTCCCGCCACCTGTCCTCCATCCAGGTGGGCATCGTGCTCTGCGCCCTGGCCCTGGGCGCGGTGGGCGAGGAGCTCTTCCGCCAAGCCTTTCATGGGCTTTTCCGGTCCCTGCCCTGGCCGGGGCTGACCCTGCCCCTCAGCTCGGGCCTGGCCCTGCTGGTCATCACCACCCTGCATGTGGTGCTGGCGGAACTGCTGCCCCGGAACCTGGCGATCCAGACCCCGGTGCCCTGGGCCCTGAGGACCGCCGCGCCGCTGTTGGCCTGGTCCCGGCTGGTGCATCCCCTCACCTGGTTCCTCACCCACCTGAGCCACCTGGTCCTGCGCCTGCTGGGGCACCCGGTGGAGGCGGAAGCCAAGGAACTCCCCCCCACGGAACCCGAATTCCGGCGCATGCTCGTGCGCAGCCAGGAGGAGGGAAGCCTCGAGCTGGAGCGCAAGGAGCTCATCGAGAACCTCTTTGATTTCACCCATCGCACCGTGAACGAGATCGCCGTGCCCAGGTCCCAGGTGGTGTGCTTCGACCTGGCCCGGGGCCTGGCGGCGAATCTGGCCCTGGCCCGCACGACCCCCCACACGCGCATTCCCCTGGTGGAGGGCGACCTGGACCGGGTGGTGGGCGTGATCCACCTCAAGGAACTGCTGTGGGCCCTGCAGGACCAGAAGGCGCCATTGGATCTGCGGAGCCTGGCACGGCCCGCGTTCTTCGTGCCTGAGATGAAACCGATCCAGGGGCTGCTGCTGGAATTCCAGCAGCGGAAACAGCACCTCGCCCTGGTGGTGAACGAACACGGCGGTGTGGATGGCCTGGTGACCCTGGAGGATGTGCTGGAGGAGCTAGTGGGCGAAATCCAGGATGAGTTCGACCGCGAGGCCATCCAGCTGCGACGCACCCGGGGCGGGGCCTGGCTGGCCCAGGGCGACATCACGCTGGAGCAGCTGCAGGACCACCTGCACCTGAACCTGGAATCGGCGGCAGGCTCCCTGAGTCTCGGAGGGTTCTTCCAGGAACGCCTGGGTCGCATCCTCCGGCCCGGCGATGAACTGCGCCTCCAAGGCTGGCGCATCCGCGTGCTGGCCATGCGCGGCTTCGCCCCGGGGCAGTTCCTCCTGAGAGCCCTGCCCGCCGAAGGGGACGAGGCCCATGGCTGAGCCCCTGGACGGCTTCCTGCTCGCGGCGGGACTGGGGCTGCGCATGGGGCCCCTGAGCCAGTGCCTGCCGAAACCCGCCTGGACCCTTCAGGGCAAGTCCCTGTTGCAATGGGGAGCCGAGGCCCTGCGGTCGGCTGGCCTTAGCCGGTTGGGCTGCAACGCCCACCTGCTTCCGGCCCAGTTGCGCGGCGTGGCCCAGGGGCTCGAGGTGTTCGAGGAACCTCGCCTGCTGGGCAGTGCCGGTGGCCTTCAGCACGCCCAGGGCCGGACGGGCCGGGAGCTCCTCACCTGGAATGCCGATGTGTGGGCCCAGGGCGTGCCCTTCGAGCGCCTGCGCGCCCGGCACCGGGCGCTGGGCGCAACCCTCAGCTGGTTGCTGGTCCCCCATCCCGGAGGTCCCTGGAATCCCGTCTGGCTGGATGCCCAGGACCGGGTGCTGCCGCGGGAGGTGCGCGGGCCCCAGGGCCCCTTTCATTTCACCGGTGCCGCCGCCTGGTCGCCGGAAGCCCTGGCCATGCTGCCCGGGGGGCCGAGTGAAGTGAACGAACTGCGACCTCGCCTGCCCCTGCATCTCGGAGTCGTGGTGGAACCCTTCCCCTGGCGGGAGGTGGGCACACCCGACGCACTCATTCAGCTGGCCGCGGACCTGGCGCCTGATCAGGAAGGCCGGCTGCGGGGGTGCTACCTGCACCCCAGCGCCAGGGCCGGGGGCCGCCTGGTCCGCTGCATCCTGGGTCCCGGTGCCGCGCCCATGCCCTCCATCCAGGACGCGGATGCCCTCTGGTTCGAGGCGGGCGGCCATCAGGTGCGGCTGGGATTGTAGAAGGGTTGGCCCCGGTTCGAGGATCCCTGCTGGCCGGTTGGCGCGCCGGGAGTACTCTGGAGCCATGGACGCTGTGCTTCAACGCGCACTCACCCGCTGGGAGCTGGCCAATCCCAGTCCCCTGGCGGGGGATGTGGGCGCCCGGCAGTACTTTCGTGTGGGCCATCCTAACCTGGGCACGGCCGTGGTGGTGCTCCATCCGCAGACGCCGGAGGACCAGAGCTATTTCGAATTCCGGGCCCTGCAGGCCTACCTGGACCCGGTGCTTAGAGTTCCCATGATCCTCCAGGCCGACGATGCGGATCGCTGTCTGCTGGTGGAAGACCTGGGCGACGCGACCCTCGAACAGGTGCTGCTCCAGCATCCCGAGGCTGAATGCCGCTGGGCCGAGCAGGTGGGCTGGCTACTGGCCACCCTGGCGGGGCCCCTTACCCTGGGCGCCCCCAGCCATACTTTTTTCATGGGGCGCGCCTTCGACCAGGCCAAGTTCCAGTTTGAATGGGACTACTGCCGCAGCAATTTCTTCCAGGATTTTCTGCGCAAGGATCCGCCCCTGTGGCTGGATCGGATGATGGAAGAAATCCATGGCAACCTGGAATCCCGTGCCCGATTCTTCGCCCACCGGGACTTCCATGTCCGGAACCTCATGGTGCACGGTGAGCACCTGGTTGTCATTGATTTCCAGGACGCGCGCCGGGGGGCGGCCACCTACGACCTGGCCAGCATCCTCTTTGATGGCTACTGGGATTGGTCCCGGGAGGCGGGGCGGCTGCTCATGGGCCCCCTGCAGCGCGAACTCGGCTGGAGCAGCAAGGTGCTGATGGAGGAACTGAACCTCAGCGCCATCCAGCGGAACCTCAAGGCGCTGGGCACCTTTGGCCACCAGCTCGTGCATCGCAAGAAGGCCCACTTCGCCTGCGCCGTGCCCCGCACCCTGCGCCACCTCCACGGCCACTTCCAACGGCTCAACCACCAGGATGGCGTGCTGGCCACCGAACACATGCTGAGGCTCGCGGAGGAGCGCCTGCTGAAGGGCTGAGGGAGTTGGCCCTGCTCCCGGTCGCCTAGCCGCGAAGCAGCGCTGCCACGAAGGTCGGCACCAGCTCGGTGGCCCTGCCGAGGCGTGATTCCTGGAAGGCGCCGGCCACCCGGCTGGCCTCGAGGTTCAGCTCCAGCGTGCGGGCGTTGGACCCGACGGCCTCCACGAACCCAGCGGCCGGGTACACCTGGCCGCTGGTGCCGATGGCCACGAAGAGGTCGCAGTGCTCCAGGGCCCGGTAGGCGCGGTCCATCCCCTTGGGCAGCTCGCCGAACCAGACGATATGGGGCCGCAGGGGCCCGTTGCCGCAGCAGGGACAGCGACTGTCCTGGTCCAGGTCGCCGGCCCAGCTGGATACTGCGCCACAGGCTTCACAGCGGGCCTTGAGCAATTCGCCGTGCATGTGCAGCAGGTTCTTCGATCCGGCCCGGTCATGGAGATCATCCACATTCTGCGTGACGACCAGGATCTCGCCGCCCCATTCCCGCTCCAGGCGGGCCAGGGCCAGGTGCGCGGAGTTGGGCTGGACCAGCTTAAGGCTCCGGCGGCGCTCATTGTAGAAGCGATACACCAGCGAAGGATTGCGCTGGAAGGCCTCGGGTGTGGCCACTTCCTCCACCCGGTGGTGCTCCCACAGCCCATCCGCGCTGCGAAAGGTGCTCAGCCCGCTTTCCGCCGAGATGCCCGCGCCGGTGAGGACCACGATGCTGGCGGCGCGGGGCAGGTGCATGAGCTACTTCCCGCCCTTCCCGGCGACCGCTGATCCAAGATCCAGCGCCCTCCCATCCACCACCCCGGGGCTGAGGCCCAGTTCGCGGGCCAGGGTGGGGGCCAGGTCCACGGTGCGCACAGGCTCGTGGTGCTGGGCGGCCGGCCAGGGGCCCCAGAAGATCAAGGGCACCCGGCGGTCGTAGGCGTTGGGGCTGCCATGGCCTGTGGGGTAGTCGGCGGGGGGTGTGCCGAAGACGGTGAAGGGTTTCACGGCCACCAGGAGGTCCCCGCTGCGCCCCGGGTGGAAACTCCGGCACAGCAGCACACGCAGGCTGGTGTCCCGGGGACTGCCCGTGGTACTGGGATCCGTGGCCTGCAACTCCTCCGCTGTGAAGGCATCCGCCACTTCGGGCCGGGCGCGCAGCCAAGCCTGGGCCCGGGCCAGCACAGCGCGGCGGTCGAGCTTCAGCGCCGTCACGACGCCATCGTTCAGATAGATGCTGTTCGGTTCGGCGGCGGGTATCAACAGGTCCTGGTCAGTGCTGAACGCCGTCCTGAGTTCCTCCTGCAGGCTGGCCAGGAAGGGCCTGGACTGGAGGCGATGCGTGGGGAAACCCTGCTCGGCCAGGGCTTCGGGGAGATCCAGGCCACCGTGATCGGCGCTGAGCACCACCCAGACTCCCGGGTGGTGCTGGTTCAGGCGGGCCAGCAGTCGCCCCAACAGGTGGTCCAGGCGATGCAGCTGATCCCGCATCTCCGTGCCCAGCAGTCCGTAGCTGTGGCCGATATAGTCCGTGGCGGAGAAGCTGATGGCCAGCAGGTCCGTGGCGGGCCCCCGCCCCAGCTGCTCGCCGGAGATGAGGGCTTCGGCCGCCTCCAGGGTCACCGCATCGAGAAAGGGTGATCGGCGAAACCGCGTCTCGAAATCCTTGCCCAGCGGCATGCCTGCGCCCTGGATCAGCCTTGGCAGGGCGCCGTTGCGCAGAATATGGGAGCCGAAGCTCCAGCTGGCGCGGCGGCCTTCCGGTGTTCCGGGCTCCCGGGTCCAAAGCCAGCTCTGGGTGCCGAGGCGCTCCCCCAGGGCCTGGTCGTACTGGAGCAGCCAGGACGGCAGGTGCTTCCCGTAGGCGGTGGAGCTGGTGAAGCCCGCCGCTCCCGAGAACCAGAACGCTCCGGTGGGTTGGCGCCCGGCCATGAGGATGGCCGCGCGGTCCTTCCCGGAGATGGCGAAGGCCCGGCTGCCGGGTACCTGGGCCTGCAACCAGTCACCCAGGCCCGCACCCAGGAAACTCCCGTTGGAGGCGCTGGCGCGGGTGGGGTCCTGCAGGTCCCTGGCGCTGCCATCCTCCACGCAGTAGCGCAGCTTCCCGCTGGCGCGATCGAGCCATTGGTTCTCGACGATGCCGGTGTGGGCGGGAAACCGCCCCGACAGCAGCACGGAGTGCCCGGGGCCTGTCTCCGTGAAGCCGTGGTCGTGGTAGGCCTCCGTGAAGCAGACACCTTCCTGTTTCAGGCGTGCCAAGCCACCTGTGAACTCAGGGCCGAAGGTCTGCATCAGTTCGGCGGAAAACTGATCCACCGAAATGACCACGATCAGTTTGGGGCGTGCCGTGGGCGCGGGCCCAGCGACCAGCGCGGGAAACAGCAGCAGGGAACCCAGGAGAAGGCGAAGCATCAGAAGGACACCCCCACGCCGAAAGTCCACAGGCGCTCGAATTCCTGGCCACTGCCCTGGGCGGCGAAATAGCTGGCCAGGGAGGCGGCACTGTTCAGCTTTACGGGATGCTCCCGGGTGACCGGCTGCTGGTAGCTGGCGGCCACATAGGGATGCACCGCCATGGAGGGCATGCGCCAGCGGGTGCCTACCCGCAGCCAAGTGCGGTTGAGGTCCCTCGTCGCGGTGGCCCCGGAAGTGTCGTAGGTGTAGCGCTGGAAACGCTGGATCAGCCCGAGCTCGCCCGCAAGGCCCACGAAGGGCACCCACACCTGCGCGTTCAGGCCCACGCCCACGCCCTGCTGTCGAAGCCTCGTGCCCTGGGCCGCGGTGTCCAGGCTCAGCAGGCCATCGGCGGAAAGCATGGAATAGTCAAGCCCGCCCTCCAGCCTGAGCAGGGGCCCGACCTGGAACAAGCGCCGGTGCACGGAGGCGATGTAGCCGCTGCCGGTATCGAGGGTTCCCGAAGCCAGCTGGCCGGTGCCCGCGATCAAGGTCTGGGGGAGGTTCTGGCCCCTGGGCCGAGGCAGTTCCAGCCGCAGATCCCATTGGGCGAAGGCAGGCAGGGCCAGGAGGGAAAGCGGCACCAGGGAGAAACGCATGGGGGCTCCGGCGAAACCTCCGATGATAACTCCCCGCCGGGATTCAGGGCCGCCGCTTCCATTTGAGGCTGCAGCCCATGCTCGGCTGCTGGGTTTCCAGGGGATCCTGGCCCGCCAGCACGCCCTCGATGGCTTCCTTCAGTTCTTCTCGCGTCACGCGGGCCGGCTCCTTCCAGTTGTCATCGAGGCGCCCGCGATAGACCAGGCGCCGGTGCGCATCGTAGAGGAAGAAGTCCGGCGTGCACACGGCGCCCAGGGCCCGGGCCACGGCTTGCTCCTCATCCCAGAGGTAGGGAAAGACATAGCCCTTCAGCTTGGCCCGCCTGCGCATGGCCTCGAAGCTGTCCTCGGGATAGGCCAGGGCATCGTTCGCGTTGATGCCGAGCACACCACAGCGTCCCTCGTAAGCCTTGGCCAGGGCATTGATGCGATCATCCACCGCCTGGACATAGGGACAGTGGTTGCACATGACCACCACCAGCAGGGCCGGTTCGTGGAAATCATGCAGTGACCACAACTGCCCGTCCGCTCCTGGCAGGGTGAAATCCGGGCAGGGTGTCCCCAGGGGAACCATGGTGCTTTCCGTCAAGGACATGGGGCCTCCCTGGATGCCCCTCCATCGTACGCCGAAGGGCAAGCCGGGACCTTGCTCTGTCAGTTTTTTGACTTGACCCCTGGACCCCTGCCCTTAGGCTGAAACCAGCCAAGGAACTTATGACCCAACTGCCGCGCCTTCATTGGTCCACCCTCGGGGATGACACGGGGGGGCTGGAGCATCGGTGGGCGGGATTGTGGGAAGTGACCGTGGATCGCGGGTTGTCACCGGCCCTGGCGCCGCGGGATGTGGATCTGTGGGTGATCAGCGCCAAGGGCGCCTGGCCCCCGCCGGAATTGAATCGCATGATGGCGGAGGTGGCGGCCCTGCCCATTCTCCTGGGATTGAAACCCGGTTCTGCGCCCATGGATCCCAAGGCCCTGGCCGAATGGGGCACGCTGGGCTCGGTGCGCTGGGGCCTGCTGGGGCCGGAACCCCCCATGCCAGGCCTGCGACCCCGGTCGGGCACCACCACGCAGTTGAGTGCATCCCAGGCCCTGTCCTTCGGCCTGGTGGGCACCAGCCCGGCCATGCAGGAGGTGCTGGCCAAGGCCCGCGCCGCCGCGGCCACCCGGGCCACGGTGCTGCTGCTCGGTGAGAGCGGCACGGGCAAGGAGGTCATCGCCCGGGCCATTCATCGCATGAGCGCAGATGCGGCCGAGCCCTTCGTCGCGATGCACTGCGGAGCCATTCCCGAGAACCTTTTGGAATCCGAGCTCTTCGGGTACAACAAGGGCGCCTTCACGGATGCCCGCAAGGATACGCCGGGCAAGTTCCGGGAGGCCAACGGTGGCACGATCTTCCTGGACGAGGTGGGCACCATGCCGCTGGCGGCCCAGGTGCGCCTGTTGCGAGTGTTGCAGGAGCGGGAGGTGCAGCCCCTGGGCGGCGGTGCCCCGGTGAAGGTGGAGGTGCGCGTGGTGACGGCCTCCAACGTGGACCTGTGGAAAAAGGTGCAGGACAAGAGTTTCCGCGAGGATCTCTTCTACCGGCTGGAGGTGGTGCCCATCACCCTGCCACCCCTGCGGGAGCGGACCGAAGAGATCCCCTTTCTGGCCCAGCATTTCCTCAACCGGAAGGCCCGGGAACATCACCTTTACCCCAAGGCATTGCACCCATCCGTGGATCCCCTGCTCATGGCCATGCCCTGGCCCGGCAATGTGCGCCAGCTGGAGAACGCCATCGAGCGGGCCATCGTGCTGTCGGGCACGCGTCCCGTGCTCACCCGGGAGGACTTTGCCTTCCTGGCGGAACATATGGACCAGGCTGCGACCATGGCCAGTGCCTCGGCGCTGGACAAAAGTCCCGCGGCACCCCTGGGGGGGGCCTTCGCCGCCCCGGCGCCCTCGGCCGCCTTTGGCCTGGACCTGCCGCCCGAAGGGCTGGACCTCAACCAGGTGGTATCGGACATGGAAAAGACCCTCATGCTTCAGAGCCTGGCCGTGACCCGGGGCAACAAGAAGCGGGCTGCGGATCTCCTGGGCCTAAAGCGCACCACCTTCCTGGAAAAAATGAAGCGGCTCGAGCTCCCGGAGGATGCCGAGACCGAGAGCGAGTAGGGCCCTGTTAATCTGCTGGAATGGCGCAGACGACGCATCTCAGGTGGAAGCTGGAAGTCCCGAATCCCCAGGAGGAGGCGCTCTGCGCCTGGCTCGAGCGGGAAGGCTCCAACGCCTTCTATCGGGAAGCGGATCCCCCCAGGGTCTGCTACGCCTACTTCCCGCCGGAGCTCGTCGCCCCCGCCACGGGGGGGCTGGAAGCCTTTCCAGGGGTGCGGCTGCTGGAAGCGGAAGTCTTCGGCGACGAGGATTGGCTGGCCAAGAGCCGGGAGGGATTCGGCTCCTTCGAGGTGGGCCAGCGCTTCCATGTGCGGCCCCTCTGGGAGCAGGCGCCAGGGCCCAAGGGCCGCTACGACCTGGTGGTAAATCCGGGCCTCGCCTTCGGCACGGGCGGTCATGAAACCACGCGGCTCTGCCTAGAGCTCCTTGAGCAGCTGGCCCAGTCGGGCCGTCTGGGGGGCCCCATCCTGGATATCGGAGCTGGCACGGGCATCCTCTCCCTGGCGGCCCACCTGCTGGGAGCGAGCGACCTCACGGCCTTCGACATTGATCCCGACTGCGGCCCGGCCATGGACGAGTTGATCCAGTTGAACGCGCACCTGCTGAAGGGAACCAGGCCGTACGCATCCTTCGTGGGCACCCTGGAAGATCCCAGGGCACGGGGCCCCTACGCGGGCCTGCTGGCCAACATTCTGCTCAACACCATCCAGGAGCTGTTGCCGCGCATGGCCGAGATCACCGCCCCCGGCAGCTGGCTGGTGGCCAGCGGTATCCTGGCCGAGTGCACCGATGAAGCCCTGTTGAGCCTGGCCGCCCACGGCTTCAGGCCCGAACAGGTCAAGACCGAGGGTGAGTGGATCGCCATCCTCGCGGTGCGAGCCAGCTGAGTGGGAACCAAGGACCACAAAGGATCGAGCGTGCAACAGGGGACGGAAAGGAACAGGCACGGGGCCCACGGGGAGTCCACCCCGGGTTCCGCTCCGAACCCTTCAGCGAGCCTGGCGCCTTCGGCCCATCCCCGCGTTCTGGGAGGGTCTCGGTGAGCCCCTGCGATCGTCCCATCGGCGTCTTCGACTCGGGCATCGGGGGGCTGACCGTCATCCGTGCCCTGCGCCAGATGCTCCCCCAGGAAGACCTGGTGTACCTGGGAGACACAGCCCGCCTGCCCTATGGCACCAAGAGCCATCACACCATC
>JBBIHT010000029.1:0-11120 GCA_037446845.1 Geothrix sp.
GCGCGGCAGCGCACTACGCCACCCGGCGGGGTCAGACCTTCAGGATCTCCGCCTCCTTGTGCTTCATGGCGTCATCAATGTCCTTGATATGGGCATCGGTGAGCTTCTGGATGTCCTCGGCGGCCTTCTTGGCGGCGTCTTCGGAAATGTGCGCCTCCTTGGCCTTCTCCAGCTTCTTCACATCATCGTTGGCATCGCGGCGGATGTTGCGCACGCCGGTCTTGATCTCCTCGCCCAGGCGGTGCAGGACCTTCACCAGTTCCCGGCGGCGCTCCTCGGTGAGCATGGGGATGGGCAGGCGGATCACATTGCCATCGTTGGAGGGATTGATGCCCAGGTCCGACTTCAGGATCGCCGTTTCCACGGCCTTGATGGCGCTCTTGTCGAAGGGGGTCACCACCAGCATGCCGGCCTCCGGCACGGAAACCGTGCCCATCTGATTGATGGGCACCATCGAACCGTAGTACTCCACCTGCACATGGTCCAGCAGGCTCGCGTTGGCGCGGCCGGTGCGGATGGTGCCCATCTCCTTCTTCAGGGCCTCCAGGGAGGCGCCCATGCGGCGCCGGGTTTCCTGCAGGATGGCTTCGGGGGTCGAGTTGGACATGAGCACCTCGTCAGTACAGCTTTCCTTTATACAACAGAGCCCCCTTTCCAACGCCGTGCTAGAGTGGGGCACTTCTCCGAGGCACCCATGCGCATCCCCTGCCTGCTGGCCCCCTTGGCATCCTTCAGCCTGCTTGCGGCTCCCCCTCAGCCGGCCCCGGTGGGGGCCTCGGTAGAGATGAGTCTGCCCAGCGCGGATGGTTTCACGCTCAAAGGCACCCTCACCCTGCCCGCCGCCAAGGGCAAGGTGCCCGTGGTGATCCTGGCGCATCAGTTCCACTCCGACCGCACCGGCTGGGCACCCCTCGCGGAGCGGCTCCAGGCCCGCGGCATCGGCACGCTGGCTCTGGATCTGCGGGGCCACGGCGAGAGCACCGCCAAGGGCGATGGCACCTTGAAGGTCACCGAGGATTTCGCCGCTTCCGCCAAGGCCGTGGGCTTCGACCAGATTCCCTCCGACCTCGCCCAGGCCGCCACCTGGCTGCGCACCCAGCCGGGCGTGGATGGCCGCCGCCTGGGCCTGGCCGGCGCCAGCGTGGGCGCTTTCTCGGTGCTGCTATCGGCCCCGGCCGTGAAGCCCGTGGCTGTCCTCAGCCTCAGCCCCGCGGGCAACCCTGCCTTCGGGGAGGATGCCCTGGGAAGGCTGAAGCAGGCGGTGCTCCGCGCCAAGGCCTCCTGCCTCGTGCTTGCCTCCAGCGGGGACAAAGGTGCTTTCGCGAATGCCGCGACCCTGAAGGACCTGCCGGGGGTGGCGCTGGCTCTCAAGGAGGGAAGCGACCATGGCTTCGCCTACTTCAAGGCTGACGCTGACCTCATGGCGATCTTCTTCGGCGAATACCTGGGCTATCACCGGACCGGCGAAGCCTCCGCCGCCCCCAAGAAGGCCGGAACGCCCGCGAATGTCATCAACGACAAGACCCTGGCAGAAAAGAAGGCCGCCGAAACGACCCGGTAGCCCCAGGGCGCCCCGCCCGCCTTTGGCACCCCCGCTTCAGCGTCCTTCCCTGCGGGTCGGCAGGCGCAGGGCCGGGCCCTCGAGCCAGCGCCAGGAGGCCGCGGCGAGGAGCAGGGTGAGGAGGTTTCCCGCCAGGAAAATCCAACCATCGGCCCAGCGCCCGCCCGGCAGCTGGACGGCCAGGAGCCCCTGCAGGGCCAGGGGATGCAGAAGGTAGATGCCGTAGCTCCAATCCCCCAGCCGCGTGAGGCGAAAGGGGCCCGGCGCGAACCTGAAGTCGGTGAAGGCCACCGCCGACACCAGCACCCAGCAGGCCAGCAGCAGTCCGTAGCGCGTGGTGCCACTCATCATCTGCAGGTGGAACCCGAAGGAGGGACGCCACAGCACCAGGGCCGCCAGGGCGCCCAGGGCGAGCAGCAATCCCCGGGCGGGGGTGAAGCGGAAGGCGGTCCGCCGCCGGGCTTCCGCCGTGAGGCCGCCCAGCAGGAACAGGAAGGCATGGTTCCGCACCTGCACATAGGCGTGGAAACGGTCGTACCAGACCGTGTCCGGGACCCGGTGCAGGTTCTGGCCCCAGGACCACAGAAACAGCCCCAGGGTCAGGCCCAGCAGCCAGGGCCAGCCCCGGCGGGCCAGGGCTGCCAGCAGCGGGAACAGAGTGTAGAAGACCAACTCCACCCCGATGGACCAGCCCCCCACCACCAGGGCGTGATTGGGATGCACGAAACCGAAGATCAGCAGGAGGTTCTCGATCAACAGCCGGGGGTTGGCGAAGGACGCACCTGGCAGGGCCAGCAGCAGGTTGATCGCCAGCACCGCGTAGAATAGCGGGGCCAGGCGCAGGAACCGCTTCAGCCAGAACCGCCCCAGGCCGGCCGTGTCGAAACGGGCGGTGCCGTAGACATGAAAGAAGGCGAAGCCGCTGAGGATGAAGAACCCTTCCACGCCATAGGCCCCGGCCTTGGCCAGGGCCCGTTGCCACAGGGGATCGGTGCCCTGGAGCGTCCAGCCCAGCACCGTGGCGAAGTGGTACTGCACCACGGCCAGCGCCATGAGGCCCCGGAGCACATCCAGGGTCTGCAGGCGCTCCCGGGGTGCGGCCGCCTCAGCGATAGGACACCACGCCCCGCCCGGCCTGCAGGGCGCCCAGCACCCAGGCGTCCTCCCCCGCGGCACGGAGATCGGCCAGCACTTCGGCCGACAGACCGGCCTTCACCACCAGCACCATGCCCACCCCCAGGTTCAGGGCCTGCCGGGCATCCTCGATCCCCAGACCGCCTTTCTCCATGAGGAACCGGAACAGGGGCGGAATCTGCCAGCTGCCGGTATCCACCACCGCATCCAGCGTCTTGGGCAGCACGCGGGGAAGGTTGTCCGTGAGTCCGCCCCCGGTGATGTGGGCCATGGCCACCACCTTGTGGGCCTTTACCAGGGGCAGGAGGCAGGCCAGGTAGCTGCGGTGAATGGCCAGCAGGGCCTCGGCCACGGTGTGCTGGGTGCCCGGCAGGAGATCAGTAACGGCCAGGCGCTCCAGCTCAAAGCAGACGCGCCGGGCCAGGGAATAGCCGTTGGTGTGCAGGCCGGAACTGGGGAGGCCGATGAGCACATCGCCCGGGCCCATGGCCTCCAGGCGCGGCAACAGGTCCGCCTCGTCCACTACGCCGACGATGGTGCCCGCCACATCCACTTCGCCTTCGGCATAGACCCCGGGCATCTCTGCCAGTTCCCCGCCGATGAGGGCCGAGCCCGCCGCCTGGCTGGCCGTAGCCATACCCGCCACGATCTGCTCGATGACCTCCGGCTCCAGCTTCTGGGCCGCGATGTAATCCAGGAAGAAGAGCGGCCGCGCGCCCTGCACCAGGATGTCGTTGATGCAGTGGTTCACCAGGTCCTGCCCCACGGTGTTCCAGATGCCCGCCTTGCGGGCCACTTTGATCTTGGTCCCCACGCCATCCATGCTGCTCACGAGAATGGGCTTGGCTTCGGTAAAGCGGGCGTCGAACAGGCCGCCGAACAGCCCGATATCACTGCGCACTCCGGGGGTCTTGGTGGCCTTCACCAGCGGCTTGATGCGCCGCAGGGCCTCGTCCTGGCGGTTGATGTCCACCCCGCTGGACGCATAACTGACCTTCTCGCTCATGGAGCCTCCCGGACCCCCATGATCCCACAGGGCCGGGCACCGGTTTCGCTCCGGATGTCCGGGAAAGACCTATCCTTGTTCGGGAGGGCCGATGGATCCTCTTGCGGTCAAGGCCACGGGTCCGGTGGCGCGGGGTGCGCACAGCGAGCCGCGCTTGCTGCTGGCCCTGGGGGGGCCGGCGAGCCCCGTGGGTGACGCCCACCCCACCCTTCAGGATCGGGAGCTTCGGGCCGCTGAGCTCGTCTCTGGGCCGGACGCCCGCAGCCTCGCCCGGTTCCCGGAGGCTGGAGCGGCGCTGCTGGCCGCCCTGAGTGCCCCCCGGGCCGCCACCGAGGCCCCACCCAAGGCCGATGCCCCCGGTGGGGCCAGGGCTCCCAGGGACCTCCCGGCTCCGTCCGCCGCCTCCACCCCGGGTCCGGTGCTTGCCCCGGCCACGGTGCCAGCCGGCCCCCTCGCCGTGACGGATCCCTTCGCGGCGGGCTCGAGCCTGGCCTTTGCCCTTCAGACCGCCCTGCGGTTCGGCGCAGGCGTCGCCGGGCTGGCCCCGGCAAGCCTGGCTCCGGCCGGGCAGGGGCCCGGCCCGGTGCGGGATGCGGCCCCGGTGCCCCGCCTCGGGAATCTGCAGGCCCACAGCGGCAGGCCCGGCCCCGAGGCCTTCCCCCACCCCCAGGTGCCGGTCCACCGAGCGCCCCAGGGCTACCCGACCGCCCTACCCGCTCCCCAGGCCGGGCAGCTGGATTTGCTGGCCTGACTCATGGTTTCACTCCCCGGGGCCGATGCAGGAACCGTGGGCAGGGAGGGCCCCATGGATGTGAATGGCCTCGGCGCCCTCAGTGCCTACGCCTACCAGACCACCCTGGACCGGACGGGCAGCCGCAGCCAGGCCCTCGGCCAAGCCATGACCCTGGGCCAGGCCCAGGCGGCGGAAACCAGTGACCTGCTGGCCAGCGTGGGACCGGTGGACGCCCTGGCCGCGCTGCCCGCGCTGGGTGGCCCCCCGGCCCTGTTCCCCGGGACGGACAACCTGCCCGTTTCAGCGGCGGCCTTGGCCCCCAGCGCCACCCAGGCTCTGGTGCGCTATGCCTACGATCAGAGCCAGAACCCTGACAGGGCCCTGCAACAGGCTCAGCTGGGAACAGGATTGGATTTCCTGGCGTAGACTGACCGGACCATGTCCGCTGCCCTGCCCCATCCCTTCGACACAGCCGCCACTGAGGCGGCCGTGCGTGGCCTGCTGCGGGGCCTTGGCCAGGACCTGGAGGCCCCGGAACTGCGCGAGACGCCCCGGCGGGTGGCCGAGTTCTGGGCCGAACGCCTGGCTGGCTACGGCATGGACCCCGCGGCGGAACTGCAGCCCCTGGCCGGGGACCTCGCCCCGGTGCCGGTCATCCTGGAGCGCATCCCCTTCGTGAGCACCTGCGAGCATCACCTGGCGCCCTTCGAGGGGCATGCCACCCTGGGCTACCTCCCCGGCGCCGGCGGCACGGTGGGTCTCAGCCGGCTGGTGCGCGTGGTGCAGGCCTATGCCTGGCGGCTGCAGGTCCAGGAGCGCATGACCCGGCAGATCGCCGATGCCCTGGCTGAGCACCTGCGCCCCGCCGCCTGGGGCGTCCGCCTGGTTGCAGTGCACACCTGCATGAGCCACCGCGGGGTGAAAACCCCCGGCGTGCCCGTGACCACCACCCTGCTGGGCGGCCTCTGGGAAACCCAGCCGCCGTGGCCCTTCGGGGCTCTGGCCGGATGAACCGAGCCGCTGCCCACCACGAATGGGCCGGTGATTCCAGGCAGAGTGCACTAGAATGGGGGCTGATCGCCGCTGTCACCCGAACTTGGTAGATTGGAATCCCATGGCCCGAAAACCCAATTACAACTTCGAGAAGCGCCAGAAGGATCTGGCCCGCCTCAAGAAGAAGGAAGAGAAGCTGCAGAAAAGGGCCCTGAGGAAGGATGCCCAGGGCAACGAGGAGCCTGAATCCGACGCTCCGGGAGGCGATGCAGAGGTCCGGTTACCCGAGGACGAGGCTACGCCCGGAACCTAGGCTGCAGGCCCGCCCTTCCCCCGCAAGCCCTCTCAGGCACGGCTTGATTCTTGTGGACATCCGCTGGCCGGTGGCAGGATGAACTGCCCAGTCACGAGCACACAGCGGGGAGCATGAGCATGCAGCTGGACAGTCGCATCTACATCGCAGGGCACCAGGGGCTTGTGGGCAGCGCCATCACCCGTCGCCTGCGGGCCGGCGGATTCACCAACCTCATCACGCGCAGCCATGGCGAATGCGATCTGGAAAACCAGGGGGCGGTCTTCAAGCTGTTCCTGGAGGAGAAGCCCGAGTTCGTCATCATGGCCGCGGCCAAGGTGGGTGGCATCCTCGCCAACTCCAGCTTCCCAGTGGATTTCATCCGCTCCAACCTCATGGTGCAGAACAACATCATTGACGCCAGCCACTTCTCCGGGGTGAAGAAGCTGCTGTTCCTGGGCAGCTCCTGCATCTACCCGAAGCTGGCGCCCCAGCCCATCAAGGAGGAATACCTCCTCTCCGGCGACCTGGAGCCCACCAACGAGTGGTACGCCATCGCCAAGATCGCCGGCATCAAGATGTGCCAGGCCTATCACGCCCAGCACGGCCTCAACGCCATCTCCCTCATGCCCACGAATCTCTACGGCCCCGGTGACAATTTCGAGCTGAACTCCTCCCATGTGCTGCCCGCCCTGTTGCGCAAGTTCCACGAGGCCAAGGTGCGGGGCACCGGGGAAGTGGTGATGTGGGGCACCGGCACGCCCCGCCGGGAGTTCCTGCATGTGGACGATCTGGCCGATGCCTGCCTGCACCTCATGGCGCACTACGACTCGCCGGAGATCATCAATGTGGGCACCGGCGAGGATGTGACCATCCGCGAGCTGGCCGAGCTGGTGAAAGCCACCGTAGGCTTCGAGGGGCGTATCGTCCAGGACACCACCAAGCCCGACGGCACGCCCAGGAAGCTGCTGGATGTCACCCGCCTCCATGCCCAGGGCTGGCACCACCGCATTGCTCTTGCCGATGGCCTCCGAGCCACCTACCAGTGGTTCCTGGACCATCAGGCCACCCTGCGGGTTTGAGTCGGCCGGCATCCCCTGTCGCTGCCCATCGTGAGGGGAAGTCGCGGCGGGCCGTGATTTCGCGGTATTGGGCGGCACCAGGAAAGTGTAAATCATTTCAATAGAATGACTTATTGCATTGGCATGGAGATGGCACTACCCTGGGGCGCCGCCGCTGCGGCCCTTCCCCTGGAGTTCCCATGTCCTTCACCGCCTCCAAGACCCATCAGAACCTGAAAGCCGCCTTCGCCGGGGAATCCCAGGCGAACCGCCGCTACACCTGGATGGCCCAGGTTGCCGAGAAGGAGGGCCTGCCCGAGGTGGCCGCGCTCTTCAAGCACAGCGCCGACGGAGAGACCGGCCATGCCCTGAAGCACCTGATGTTCCTGGCGGACCAGGCGGCCGACCCCGCCACCGGCCTGCCCCTGGGCGATTCCCTCACCAACCTGAAGTCCGCCGTGGCCGGCGAAACCTACGAGTACACCGACATGTACCCCGAGTTCGCGCGGCTGGCCCGGGAGGAAGGCTATATCGAGATCGCCGCTTGGTTCGAGACCCTGGCCAAGGTGGAGCGCTTCCACGCCGGGCGCTTCCAGGAGGCCCTGACCCGGCTGCAGGCAGGTTCCATCGCCGCCCCTGACGCCGATATCGCCAAGCACATCTGAGCACCGGGAGGCTGCCATGATCACGGCCTTTGACCCCGTCATCGAGCGGGCCCGCTACCAGGCCCGCCTGGACTTCCTGGAGCGCCAGGCGGCCCTGAGGCTGGAGCTGGCGGAGGGGGTCTCCTTCCAGCCGGAGACCACGGAAAGCGTCATGGACCAGATCTCCGAGACCCTCTGGGCAGAGGGCACCGCCCTGGCTTCGGTGGACCCGGAGGAACTGGCCGAAGCCCGGGCCTCCTTCGAGGTGCTCGCGCCCCGCCGAGAGCCCGGCGGCCTGAGCCTGGTGGCCACCCTGATGCTGGGGTTCCCGAACACCGTGCGGGATCTTCGCCTGGCGGCCCTCCACCGCTTCCCCGACCAGCTGCGCCTGGAGCTGTCGGATGGCACCTTTGTGCCCCCTGCTGTGGACCGGGGATCAGCGGGGCCGGAGGACCGCCTGCCCTCGGTGCTGGCCCTGCGCTACCTGGTACCGGACGGCAAAGCCCTGACCGCCCTCGTTTCCAGCCACGCCGCCCTGCCCGGCCGGTGGCCCGCCCCCGCCGCCTGGGCCGCGTGGCCTTCCTGAGGAATCCCCATGAATATCAACACTGGCATTGCCGCCGAAGATCGAAAGGCCATCGCCGAGGGCCTCGCCCATCTCCTGGCCGACAGCTACACCCTGTATCTCAAGACCCACAACTTCCACTGGAATGTGAAAGGCCCCATGTTCCAGACCCTTCACCTGCTGTTCGAGACCCAGTACCTCGAACTCGCCCTGGCCGTGGATCTGGTGGCCGAGCGCATCCGGGCCCTGGATCATCCGGCCCCGGGCACTTACGCGGAGTTCGCGAGGCTTTCCAGCATCCCGGAGCCCGCAGGCGTACCCAAGGCCGCTGCCATGATCCAGGAACTGGTCGAGGGCCAGGAGGCCATCGTGCGCACCGCCCGCTCGGTCTTCCCCCTGGCGGCCAGGGTGGGGGATGAAGCCACCGGCGACCTGCTGACCCAGCGCATGCAGCTCCATGAGAAGAACGCCTGGATGCTGCGGAGCCTGCTGGATGAATAGGCGATCCACAATCTTGACTTTATTGGTAAACTACTAATTCATGCCCCTGAAGGAGACGCCATGGCCTATACCGCAAAATCCTATGACCACCTGAAGGGTGGTGCCGTGAAGGGCCTCAGCGACGCCCAGCTGGACCAGCACTTCACCCTCTACAAGGGCTATGTGGGCAAGCTCAACGAAATCGAGGAGAAGCTCGCGGGCGCCGACAATACGAAGCCCAACTACTCCTACAACGAGTACAGCGAGCTGAAGCGCCGGGAGGCCGTGGCCTTCAACGGCTCCTTCCTGCACGAACTCTACTTCGAGAACCTGGGCCCCGACTCGGACATCAGCGCGCCCCTGAAGGCCGCCCTGGAGGCCGTGGGCGGACAGGCTAAGGTCATGGGCGATCTCAAGGCCGTGGCCATGGGCGGTCCCGGCTGGGCCCTGCTCACCCGCAACCGCCGGGACGGGAAACTGCACACCTACTTCGTGGCTGAACATCATCTGGGCCTGCCCATCGAGCAGGACCTGCTGATCGTGCTCGACAGCTGGGAGCACGCGTTCATGGTGGATTACGGCATTGCCCGAGCGAAGTACCTTGATTGCTTCGTCGAGAACATCAAGTGGAGCGAGGTGAGCAGGCGCTTCGCCAGGTAGCCTGGAGGCGGTCCCACCGCCCCCGGAGCAGGCCCCCTGTTCCCACGGGGGCCTGCCCCTGTTCAGGGGTGATGGTTGCGCGCGTTCCTAGCCGCAGGCGCAGTCGTCGCCGCAGTCGCCCTTCTGGCCTCCGGATTCCTCGCAGGCGCAATGATCGCCGCAGCAGCCTCCCTCGCTCACCAGGGTGGACTGGGCCAGGGCCATGATCTGGGCGTGGGGATCCCCCTTCACGCGCAGGGCCATGTTCACGGCCTGGATCATGTCCTCGCTGGACACGCCTAGCTCGCTCAGCCGCGCCTGGTGCGCCTTGAAGGCCCGCTCGGCATTGGCGCCGATGGCGGCCCCCAGGGCGACGAGGTTGAGGGTGGTTTCATCGAGGCCTTTCGGCTCAGCGTCATCGGGCTGGGGGGTGCGGGTCATGAAGCCTCCAGCTTCGAGCATAGAGGAGCCGGGACGGACGCGGGTCACCCCTCGGCCAGACCGTGGAGAATCTCCAGGGCCTCGGGAGGGCCCATGACCAGGAGCTGGTCCCCGGCCTGGAAGCGCTCATCCCCGGCAGGGTTGAAGCGCAGCCCCGCCTCCGCATGCACGAGCCCCACCAGCAGGGAGCCGGTGGCATGGCGCAGGCGGGCTTCCCGCAGGCTCTGGCCCACCAGTTCTGAGCCTGCGGCGATGGTGATCCGCTCCAGGCCCAGCTCCAGCTGCTCGCCATGCAGGACCACATCGAAGAAGTTGAGCATCTCCGGCTTCAACAGCAGGCTGGCCATGCGCCGGCCCCCGATTTCGTAGGGGCTGACGATGTGCGTGGCGCCCGCGGCCTTCAGCTGGCGCTCGGTACCCAGCTTGGCACTGCGGGCCACGATGGGCAGATCGGGCCTGAGCTGTTTCACGGTGAGGGTCACCAGCACATTGTCGGCATCGGTGGTGAGCGCCGTGATGAGGCCTCGGGCGCTGCGGATGCCCGCCCGCTCCAGCATCAGATCATCCATGGCGTTGCCGTGGAGGATCAGCTCGCCGGCGAAGCGGGGACTGCGCCCCTTGGTTTCGTCCTGCTCGATGATGACGAAGGGCACGCCCGCCTTTTTCAGCTCCCAGGCGGCCTGGAAGCCCATTTTCCCGAAACCGCAGACGATGACATGCTCCCGCAGTCCATCCAGTCGCTTCTGCATGCGGCGCTCCATGAGGTAGCCCCGGAGATCCCCTTCGAGGATCAAGGCCGTGAGGTTCGAAATGGCATAGGTGGCCACACCCAGGCCGACGATGAGATAGACGATGGTGAAGATCTTGGTGTGGGCGTTCACCTCGCCCAGCTCGCGGAACCCCACCGTGAACAGCGTGATGATGGCCATGTAGCAGCTGTCCAGCTTCCCGAGCCTGGCGAAGAAGTGGTACCCCACGGCCCCCGCAAGGATCACTGCCGCCAGCAGCATCAGAGCATAGCGCAGGCGCCACATGGGGGCGTTGGCCTCATGGTTGGACTTGGGAAGGGGGAAGGGGCCGCGCGGACGCATTCAGCCCCCGAGACCCTGTTTGATGGCGAAGTTGGCTGTGCAGAGGGCCACCAGGCTGCCCGCGCAGGATAGCCGGCATTCCAGGATGGCCCCCCGGCCCGAGAAGCGGATCACCCGGCCCTCGCCCAGCAGCCGGGTGATGATGGGGATCTCTGTGCCAACCAGCAGACCGGTGAGGACGATCAGGACCAGCGCGCCGCAGATCGCCGCGTTGGTGTCGGTGTCGCCGCCGCGCGCCACGGTCTGGATCATCCCCTCCGGCGCCGATTGCGCCCGCAAGAGCCAGTGGAAGGCGTTGCGGAAGGCCAGCTTCACCCAGCCTTGGTTCTGCATCATGTCCGAAGGCGGCAGCAGCACCGATTTCCGCAGCCAGCCGCGCACCATCTGCCGCTGTTCTACACCAATTTCGACTGGGCCCCCCGGCGGGGTCAACCTGACTTGGGCGACCACCATCCCTGGCCCGTCGTTCGTGAACGTCAT
>JBBIHT010000030.1:0-11071 GCA_037446845.1 Geothrix sp.
TGCTCTTCCGATCTATTTTTCTTGACCGGGACGGAACCCTCAACGAGGAGGTGGATTATCTCTCCCGACCCGAGGACCTGCGTCTGATTCCCGGCGCCGCTCGGGCCATTGCCCAGCTCAACCGGAAGCAGATCCCGGTGGTGGTGGTCACCAACCAGAGCGGCATCGGACGGGGCATCTTTCGCTGGGAGGACTACCGCGCCGTCATGGCCCGCCTGGACCAGCTGCTGGCCCAGGAACAGGCCCGGCTGGATGCGGTGTACGAGGCCCCCCATCATGCCAAGGGGCAGGGCGAGTACGCCGTGGCAGACCACCCGGATCGCAAACCCAATCCAGGCATGATCCTTCGGGCTGCGGTGGACCTGGGCCTGGATCTGTCCCATTCCTGGCTGGTGGGCGATAAGGCCATTGACCTGGAGGCTGGACGCAACGCTGGTTGCCGCGTGGCCCTGGTCCGAACGGGCTATGGCTCCCAGGTGGATGGTGCCCTGGCGGACCTGGTGGCGGAGGATCTTCCCTCCGCCCTGGACCGGATCCTGGAACAGTGGCCTTGATCCTGGTTCAGAAGCAGGGCCTGGTGGCCGGTGTCCTGCGGCAGCGGTACAAGCGCTTTCTGGCGGATGTAGTGCTGGAGGGCGGCGAGGAGGTGACCGCCCATTGCACCAATACGGGGTCCATGGCCACCTGCTGGGAACCCGGGGATCCGGTGCTTCTGGAGCGGGCCGTCAACCCGGCTCGAAAACTCAAGTACACCTGGCTGGCGGTGGCGCGGGCCGGTTCCTGGATGGGCGTGGAGACGGGCATGGCGAACAAGGTGGTGGCCGAAGCGGCCCGGCGGGATGCCTTGCCGGGCCTGACCGGGCTCTGCTCGGTGCGCACCGAGGTGCGCTACGGGAACGAAGGCAGCCGCATTGATGTGCTCGCCCTGGATGCCTCAGGCAGACAGGTTTTCATCGAGGTGAAGAACACCACCCTGAGAGAGGGTGCCTGGGCCCTGTTCCCCGATTCCGTCACTGCGCGGGGCGCCAAGCATCTGCGTGAACTCCAGGCCATGGTGAAGGAGGGCCATCGGGCCGCCATCGCCTTCTTCGTGCACCGGCCGGATGCCTCCTGCTTCGACGCCGCCCGGGAGATTGACCCAGACTATGGCGCGGAACTGGATTGCGCCGAGCAGGCAGGCGTGGGTGTCCTCCCCCTGGCTGTGCGCCTCATCACAACACCAGCCTCGAATGGTCTGTGGTCCATGGGTTGGGAGCTTCCAGGCCTTCTTCCCTGGGTTCGGCGTGGATAGACTGGAGGTTCATGGAGCCTTCGATGTCTGAGCTGAAAACAACCCCGCTGAATGCCGCCCACCGGGCCTTGAACGCCAAGATGGTGGATTTCGGTGGCTGGGATATGCCGGTCCAGTACCCAGCGGGTATTCTCGCCGAGCACGAGGCGGTCCGCACCAAGGCGGGACTTTTCGATGTGAGCCACATGGGGGAAATCAGGGTCAAGGGCCCCGGTGCCCTGGCGCTGGTGGAGCACCTCACGCCCAACGCCGTCTCCAGGCTGGTCATCGGCCAGGTCCACTACACCGCCTTCCTCTACGAGAACGGCACCTTCGTGGATGACCTCCTGGTCTATCGGGAGGGCGAGCAGGAATTCCTGCTGGTGGTCAACGCCGGCAATTCCGACAAGGACTTCGCCTGGGTCCAGCAGCATGCCAAGGGGTATGACTGCACCGTGGTGAACGAGAGCCCCGTCACCGGGCAGATCGCCTTGCAGGGGCCGCTTTCCGTTCGGATCCTGCAGCCCCTGACACAGACCCCGCTGGCTCCCATCGGCTACTACTACTTCACCCACGGCGAAGTGGCGGGGATCAAGTGCCTCATCAGCCGCACCGGCTACACCGGCGAGGATGGCTTCGAACTCTACTGCGCGGCGGGGGACACGGAGCGGTTGTGGAATGAGGTCATGCAGGCAGGCCAGCCCTTGGGCCTGCTGCCCACGGGCCTCGGCTGCCGGAACACCCTGCGGATGGAGTGCAAGATGGCGCTCTATGGCCACGAAATTGATGACACCATCCATGCCCTTGAGGCTGGCCTGGGCTGGATCGTGAAGCTGGACAAGGGCGATTTCATCGGGCGCGAGGCCCTCCTCGCCGCCAAGGCCACCCCGGCTCCCCGGAAGCTGGTGGGCTTCAAGACGCTAGAGAAGCGGGACATCGCCCGGGACCACATGCCTGTGGTGCAGGAGGGCCAGCAGATTGGTTTTGTCACCAGTGCCTCGCCTTCCCCCACCTGCGGCTTCAACCTGGGCCTGGCCTATGTGCCCACCGCGCTGGCCAAGGTGGGCGGCCACATCCAGATCGAGATTCGCGGTCGCGCCGTCCAGGCCGAGGTCATTCCGACACCCTTCTACAAGCGCCAGAAATAGTTCCCAAGCCCACCACCCGCCTACGGCGCTCACCCATCCCATCCAGGAGGATCCATGTTCCCCGCAGACTTGAAGTACACCAAGGACCACGAATGGCTGAAGCCAACGGGTGACGGCACCGCCCTGGTGGGCATCACCCACTACGCCCAGGATGCCCTTGGAGATGTGGTTTTCGTGGATCTGCCCGAGGTGGGCGCCTCCTTTGGCCACGGCGAAGAGTTTGGGACGGTGGAATCGGTGAAGACCGTATCCGAATTGAATATGCCCTCCGCCGCCGAAGTTCTCGAGGTGAACGCGGCCCTGGGCGAACATCCCGAGGCCGTGAACGAAGACCCCTATGGCAAGGGGTGGATGCTCAAGGTCAAACTGAACGGGGCCCTCTCTGGCGATCTGCTCGACGCCGTGGCCTACCAGGCCCTGGTGAGCGCCGAGAGCCACTAGGCTGATGGCGTTGCCAATCCTCGGTTTGTTCCTGTGGGGGATGCTCCCGGCCCAAGTGCCAGGCGCATCCCCCGCGCTGCTTCCTGTCCCCGCCACCCAGGCCGTGCTCCTTGGCGAGGGGGCTGAGCCCGAGCGCGTGGCCCGGCTGCAGGCCCTGGTCGAGGCTGCGGAGAAGGCCCAGGAGGCGGACGATGAGGCCACTGCCGAGGCCAGATCCGATGAGGCGGATGTGCTGACGGCTGATTGGCCCGTACAACTGCTCAACCGGCCAGATGTCCAGGCCTTGCTCCAGCGGCTGAAGGAGGTCCAGGAACAGCTGGACGCCGAGGCCGACGAGGACACACGCCCTGGGCTGAAGTCGGCCGGGGAGGTGGTCACCATCACGGGTGAGGAACTGCGCGCCGAACTGGCCCGCGTGAAGGCCGCCGAGGCCGGTGCCTCCTACGACTTTCCCATTGATCTGAACGACAAGGTCCTGACCTGGGTGAGCCAGTTCTCCTCCACCAAACGGGGCTTCATGGAGAACGCACTGGGGCGGGCCTCCCGGTACCTGCCGATGATCCGGCAGGTGTTTGCCGAGGAGGGCATCCCCTCGGATCTGGCCTATCTGGCCGTCATCGAATCCGGCTTCCGCAACGAGGCCAGGAGCCGTGCCAAGGCGGTGGGAATGTGGCAGTTCATCCGGTCCACCGGGCGCATCTACGGCCTGACGGCCAACGCCTGGGTGGAAGAACGGCGGGATCCCGTCAAGGCCACCCGGGCCGCCGCCCGGTACCTGAAGCGACTCTACGAACTCAGCGGGGATTGGTACCTGGCCACCTCCGGCTACAACGCGGGCCCCCTCACCCTGGAGCGGGCCATCGAGAACCTGGGCACCCGGAATTTCTGGGATCTCGCGCGATCCCGCTGGCTGCGCACTGAGACCAAGAATTATGTACCCGAGCTATGCGCCGCCATCCTGGTGGGGCGGAACCCCGCCCGCTACGGACTCAGCATCCAGCCCCTGGACCCCTATGTCTATGAAACCGTGCTCGTGCCTAGCAGGACGAGCCTGGCCCTCCTGGCCCGATGGGCAGACACCGACCTCGCCTCCCTGAAGCTGCTCAACCCGGAACTGCTGCGAACCTCCACTCCGCCCGGTGCCTACACTCTGCGGGTTCCCCCCGGGAAGGCCATCGAGTGCATACGGCGCATGGCTTCCAAGGTTCCCGCGAAGGAACCGGGATCCAAGACCTATGTGCTGCGCAGGGGCGACAGCCTCGTGGCCGTGGCCCGCCGGTTCAAGGTTTCCGCCGAGGAACTCCTGGACATCAACCAGATAGCCCGCGCCCAGTTCAAGGCGGGCCGGCGCATTCAGGTCCCATCTGCCTTGCCTCAGGAGGCTGGGGAAGCGCCTTCCCCGGGCCATGCCTCCGGGGGGAGCCGGCGCAGCCCAATCCCGCTGGTGGTTGTGCCCGCAATCCCGATGACTCCCGCCCTGGACTCCTCCGCCCCGCAGGGGCTCGAACCAGCACAGGCCCAGCCGTCACCGGGTCCACAGGCCCTGCCGAAGCCTCCCTCTGTTGCCTCCGCGGCCTCTGGGGTCACGGAGATGCCACCTCCGGCCGCTGCCAGCCAGGCGCTCCGTTTGGAGGGCCAGATACTGCGTGCCGCCCCCGGGGACACTCTGGCCAGGGTGGCCCGGGCCCACCAGGTACCCCTTGGGGAACTGATGCGGCTCAACCCGGACGCGGTGAAAAGGCTGCACCCAGGGGACCCGATTCGCCTGCCCGGTTCCAGGCAGCCGCAAGCAAGTACAGGGCCCTCCCTCGGGGCCAAGGGCGCAGTCTACCGGGTAAGGAAGGGCGACACCCTGGCCTCCATCGCCCGCCGCCATGGCGTCAGCATCCAGGATCTGAGGGACTGGAATGGCATCCAGGGCGGGCGGCTCTTGAAAGGCCAGCGATTGCATCTCGGGCCCCGCTAGATCCGGCTTGCGTGGATGGCAAGGGCGTGGGATACTTGTATTTCCCGATGGGGCCATAGCTCAGCTGGGAGAGCGCTTGCATGGCATGCAAGAGGTCGTCGGTTCGATCCCGATTGGCTCCACCAAACGAAGGCCACCGCGAGGTGGCCTTCCTTCTGTAACCCCCAATTGCCCTCGAAGGCTCTCTCGCACCAAGGATTCATTCCCCATGCTGGCCTCCCTCAACCATGTGGACCTTTCCTTCGGACCCCAGGAGGTGCTGAAGGATGTGACCTGGGCCATTTCGGAGGGTGAATGCTGGGGCGTCATCGGCCGGAACGGCGCGGGGAAGAGCACCGTGTTCAAGCTGCTGCTGGGCCAACTGGAGCCCGATCGCGGCACCGTGGTGCGTCCCACCCGGGAGCGCGATATCCGCATGGGCCATTACGCCCAGGACCTGGTGCCGGAAACCGATGGCAGCGTGCTGGAGGAGGCCCTGGCGGCCTTCGGGGATGTGGAGAAACTGCAGCACGAGATGCGGGACCTGGAACACCTCATGGGCGAAGCCAGCGCGGACCTGGATCTGGTGATGACCCGCTACCAGAAGATCACGGAGGCCTTCGAACACCTGGATGGTTTCAGCATCCGCGCCCGGGCGGAAAGCATCCTCCAGTCACTGGGTTTTGGCGCCGCCGAGTTTGATCATCCCGTGGCAAACCTCTCCGGTGGCCAGAAGAGCCGTGTGATGCTGGCCAAGGCCATCCTCCAGGGCCAGGATCTGCTCCTGCTGGACGAGCCCACCAACCATCTGGACCTGCCCAGCCTCCGATGGCTGGAGGATTTCATCCAGGCCACCAACGCCACGGTGGCGGTCATCAGCCACGATCGCTACTTTCTGGACAAGATTGCCACGGAGATCCTGGAGCTGGAGCTGGCCCGGTCCCGCGTCTACGAAGGGAACTACTCCGAGTTCATGGAGAAGAAGGAACAGGAGCTGGCCCTCCAGGAGCGCCACTACGAGCAGCAGCAGGCCTACATCAAGAACCAGGAAGAATACATTCGCCGCAACATCGCGGGCCAGAACACGAAGATGGCCCGAGGGCGCCGCACCCATCTGGCCAAGCTGGATCGCATCCAGAAACCCCTGCGGGACCGCCGCAAGGTGAAGTTCAGCTTCCCGGAGACCCAGCGAAGCGGGGATGTGGCCCTGCTCCTGGAGAATGCCAGCGTCGGCTGGGACGGTGCGCCGCTCTATGCTCCCATCGAGCTGCTGCAGCTCAAGCGGGGCCAGAAACTGGGCATCGTCGGCCTGAACGGCACCGGGAAGTCCACCCTGCTCAAGGCCATCGCCGGTGAGGTTCCCTTCATCACCGGAGGGGCCCGGCTGGGCAGCCAGGTGAAGCTGGGCTACTTCGACCAGCACCATCGAAATCTCGATCCGCGCAACACTGTCTTCCAGCAGATCCATGCGGTGAATCCCCAGGCCTTGAAGCAGGATGTACTCGGCTTCCTGGCCAAGTTCCAGTTTCGGGGGGATGAGGTTGAGAAGCCTATGGGTGCCCTGTCCGGCGGGGAGCGAGCGCGCCTGAGCATCGCCACGCTCATCCGCCAGGGCGTGAACCTCCTGCTGCTGGACGAGCCCACCAACCACATGGACATCCCCAGCATGGAAGCCATGGAGGATACGATCCTCAGCTTCACTGGTGCTGCCATCGTCGTGACCCATGACCGATATCTCCTGGGCCGTGTGGCGGATTCGTTGCTGCGGATCCACGAGAGCAATGCCGAGTTCCGCGAGGGCGGCTACGAGGATCACCAGGCCTGGGTGGACCTGGACCTGACTGGCGAAGGCGAAAGCCGCGAGCCGGAGCCTTCCGGGAAATCCGTATCACCCCAGGCGAAGGCTCCCTCCGCCACCAAACCCCAGCCTCCCGATCCGAAGCCCGTGAAACCCCTTCCCATGGGCAGGGACAAACAGCGGGCTGTGAAGCGCTTCGAGAAGCAGGTGGCGGAAGCCGAAGGGAAAGTGGCGGCTCTGGAGGCCCAGTTGACTGCCATCCAGAAGGAGATGGCCACCATGGATCCCACCGATTGGCAGGCCTTCAGCGCCCGTCTCGATGCCCAGAAAAACCTGGAATCCGAGCTGGCCTACGCCATGACCGACTGGGAACTCGCCCAGGGGGCCCTGGAAGCGGCCCAGAACTGATAGGATTCGTGGCAACCCTGAGGCCCTGCCATGACCACCTTTCGCGCTGCCCATGTCCTGATCACGGGGGCTGCCAGCGGCCTGGGCCGCCTAATGGCCCTGGATGCGGTCAGGCGAAAAGCCCGGGTGACCCTGCTGGACCTGGATGCCAAGGGCCTGGCAGGGGTCTGCGAGGAGATCAGCCGGCTGGGCGGCGATGTCGAGGGCTTCCCGGTGGATCTGTCCGACCGGGCTGCCCTGCAGGGAACCTGTGCTGAAGTCCTGGCCGCCCGGGGCAGGGTGGATATCCTCATCAACAACGCCGGCATTGTCTCGGGTAAGCCGCTGCTGGAGTGCAGCGACGAGGCCATCGAAAGGACTTTCCAGGTGAACACCCTCCCCCTGTTCTGGACCGTGCGGGCCTTTCTACCGGGCATGCGGGCAGAAGGGAAGGGGCACATCGTCACCGTGGCCTCGGCCGCGGGGCTGGCTGGCACCTCGCGGCTGGTGGACTATGCGTCCTCCAAATTCGCCGCGGTGGGGTTCGACGAATCCCTGCGCATGGAGTTGAAGCGCCTGGGTATCCCCGTGCGCACCACCGTGGTGTGTCCCTTCTTCATTTCTACGGGGATGTTCGAAGGTGTGAAGACGCGCTTCCCATGGCTCCTGCCGATTCTCAAGCCCGACGATGTGGTGCGCCGCATCATGAAGGCCATCGAGGGCAATCGCGCCCGGCTGATCATGCCCCGCTTCGTTCTGGCGGTTCCGGTGGTGCGCGTGCTGCCTCCCCTGCTGTTCGACGCCGTGCTGGGTTTTTTCGGCGTGAACCGGAGCATGGACGAATTCGTGGGGCGACATCCCAGGCCCTAGCGCACCAGAACCCACGGGTTCCCCGGGATGCCCATGGGAAGGGGGCTCTCCTGGGCCGGTGGGGCCAGGGCCGTTTTCCTCAGAAGTACCTCAGGGTCAGCTTGATCATCCAGCGGACGAACTTCGTGTAGGGAGGGTACATGAGCTGGATGGCGGACCAGCGCGTGCGTTGCCGAAGCACGCTCCGGGCATTGGAGAAGGCCTGGAACCCATGGAGGCCATGGGCCTTCCCGAAGCCCGAGGCATTCACCCCGCCCGTGGGCAGGCCAGTGTGGGCGAAGTGGAGAATCGTATCGTTGACGCAGCTGCCCCCGGCGGTTGTTCGCGCCACGAGGGCATCGGCAGTCCTGCGGTTGCCGCTGAAGATATACAGGGCGAGGGGCTTGGGACGGGCATTCACGAAGGCCACGGCTTCGTCCATGTCCCTGACTTTCAGGACGGGGAGCAGGGGGCCGAAAATCTCCTCCTGCATGAGGGGAGTGGCGGGATCAACCTCGGTGATCAGGGTGGGGCTCAGGTAGTTCGTCGCTTCGTCCACCTCTCCTCCGAATACCGTGATGCCCTTGGATTCCCTCAACAGGCGCAGCAGGCGGGTGAACTGCCGGTCATTGATGATGCGGGGGAAGTCCGGGCTGTCCTTCCGCTGGTCCGCCCGGTCTCCATAGAAACTGACCAGGGCCTGTTTCAGCTCCTCGACGAGCGCATCGTGAACCCGCTCGTGGACCAGCACATAGTCAGGCGCCACGCAGGTCTGCCCCCCGTTCAGGCACTTGCCCCAGGCGATCCTGCGGGCGGCCACGCGGAGGTCTGCGTCCGCATCCACCAGCACCGGCGACTTGCCCCCCAGTTCCAGCGTCACCGAGGACAAGTGCTCCGCGGCGGCGCTCATCACCGCCTTGCCCACGGCTGGACTGCCCGTGAAGAAGATGTGATCGAAGGGCAGGGCGAGCAGGGCCCTGGCTGCCTCGGCATCGCCCTCCACCAGTGCGACCTCTTCTTCGGGGAACAGCCCCGCCAGCAGGCTCTTGAGAAAAGCGGTGGCATGGGGAGTGAACTCGGAGGGCTTGAGGATCGCGCAATTGCCCGCCGCCAGGGCGGACACCAGGGGCCCCAGGGTGAGGTAGATGGGGTAGTTCCAGGGACTGATGATGAGCACGACGCCCCTGGGTTCTTGCCGGATGGAGCCCGCACTCCCGAAGAGCCCCGCCGGGGTGGGCACCTTCCGCGGCTTCATCCAGCGGGAAAGCTGCCGCAGGGCGACCTTGATCTCCGAGATGACCGGATACAACTCCGTGAGGTCCACCTCCTCGGGGGCCTTGCGAAAGTCTGCCGCCAGGGCTGCCTGGGCATCGGCTCGACGGGCCAGGAGGGCATCAAGCAGGGCCCGGAGCTTGGCCTTGCGCTGGTCAGCCGAAGTGGCGGCCACCCGCCACCGGGCCGCGTGCTGGCGTGCGAAGAGGGCATCGAGGGATGCATCGGCCATGGCTGGTCCTTGGGTGGAGGTTCAGGACCATCCTACAAACAACGGCTACAGCCCGAGGGAGGAAAGGCCCAGGGGGAAGCCGTTTCTCCCACGGGGACCTCCCAAGGCTTCCCGGGATGAGGATCCGCTCAGGCCCAGGCCATCTCAGCGGTGAAGTGCCTAAGATACTTGCTCTGCTTCACGATTTTCACACCCCGGATTTCCTTGGCCTTGGCCTTCACCTCGGCAATCACCTCCGCCGCGAAATCGAAGTGGCTCTGGGTGTACATGCGGCGGGGGAAGGCCAGGCGCACCAGCTCCATGCTGTGGTAGGTCTCCGTGCCATTCTCCAGGCGTTTGCCGAACATGACGGAACCGATTTCCACGCCCCGGATGCCGCCCTCCAGGTACAGGGCGTTGCACAGGGCCCAGGCTGGGTAGTGCTCCACGGGCATGGCCGGCAGGACAGTCCTGGCGTCAATGTAGACCGCATGCCCGCCGGTGGGTTTCACGAAGCCGACGCCAGCGGCTTCCAGTTTTTCGCCCAGGTACTCGGCGGTGCGCAGGCGATAGCGCAGGTAGGACTCTTCCATGCCCTCCACCAGGCCCACGGCGAGGGCCTCCAGGTCGCGGCCCGCCAGGCCTCCGTAGGTGGGGAAACCCTCGGTGAGGATCAGGATGTTGCGCACCGGATCCAGCCATTCGTCGCTGCGCAGCATGATGAAACCGCCCATGTTCACCAGGCCGTCCTTCTTCGCGCTCATGGTGCAGCCATCGGCGTAGCTGAACAGCTCCTGGCAGATGGCCTTGATGGGCGTGTTCTGGTAGCCATCCTCGCGCAGCTTGATGAACATGGCGTTCTCCGCGAAGCGGCACACATCCATGATGAAGGGCTTGCCGTGCTTCCTCAGCAGCGCAGCGTAGGCACGGATATTGGCCATGGACACGGGTTGCCCGCCGCCCGTGTTGTTGGTGACGGTGATCATGCCGAAGGGGATGCGGTGTCCTTCCTTTTCCAGGAGGGCTTCCACCCGGGCCAGGTCAATGTTTCCCTTGAAGGGGTGGACGAGACTGGGCTGGAGGCCTTCGGGAATGACGAGGTCCAGGGCTTCCACGCCATTGAATTCCAGGTTGGCGCGGGTGGTGTCGAAGTGGCAGTTGCTGGGAACCAGGTCGCCCCGCTTGCAGACCGCGGTGAACAGCACCTTCTCGGCGGCCCGACCCTGGTGGGTGGGGATGAAGTGGTCCATGCCGGTGATGTCCTTCAGCACGGCCTCCAGCCGGAAGAAGCTTTTCGCCCCAGCGTAGCTTTCATCCCCGACCATGATGGCTCCCCACTGGGCGGAGCTCATGGCCCCTGTGCCGGAATCCGTGAGCCAGTCCAGCAGGACATCCTCAGCCCGCAACTTGAAAACATTCAGCTTGGCGGCCTCCAGCATCTCCATGCGCTCGGCGGCGGTGGTCATGCGGATGGGCTCCACGGACTTGATGCGGAAGGGCTCGATCATAGTGCGGGGCATGGAAACTCCATTGGGAAACTCCAGGCTACCCAGAGCGTGGCCGAATGGCATCACAAGGGGACTGGCGGCGCAGACCGCCTGCGGCGATCCTGAAATGCTCGGAGTGATCATGAGTCTTCTGCTGGCCGTGGATGTGGGCAATACCAATGTGGTGCTGGGGATCTTCGACCTGGCCAAGGGGGAGCAGGCGCCCCTGGTCTGCTCCTGGCGTCTGGCGACCAGTCGGGAGC
>JBBIHT010000031.1:0-11046 GCA_037446845.1 Geothrix sp.
GGGCTACAGCGGCGCCATGGCCCTTCTCTGCCTCATCCCGGGCATCGGCATGATCATCGTGCTGTGCATCCTGGCCTTCGGAACCTGGCCGGCGGGACAGCAAGGCTGAAGCCGCCCGGGGCCATGCCGATGGGGCCCACTACCGGTGGGCCACCGTCGGTGTGTCCTGGGTCCACATCACCTCGAAGGGCCGCACCTGCTGCTCGATGCCCTTGAGGGTGAACCCCTCCATCTGCCGCAACTGGGCAGGGCCTGTCAGTTCGGCCGTGCGGGGGCCCACGACGATCTGGCCGGGCCTGGCCACGCTGCTTTCCAGGCGCGAGGCCAGGTTCACAGTGCTGCCCATGACGGTATAGTCCATGCGCTTTTCGCAGCCGATGTCGCCGGCGAATGCCACCCCGCTGTTGATGCCGATGCGCATGCGCAGCTCGGGATAGCCCGCGGGGCGCGCCTCATTGAGCGCCGCCAGAGTTGCCTGCATGCCCATGGCGGCCTCCACCGCGTGCTGGGCATGCTCGGGATCGGGGTTGGGGGCCCCGAAAAAGGCCATGATCGCGTCGCCGATGTACTTGTCGAGGGTGCCGCCGCGACTGAAGATCTGATCGGTCATGGCCTCGAAGGTGCGATTCAGGATGCCGGCCAGAACCAGGGGCTCCATGCCTTCGCTCAGGTGGGTGAAGCCCGAGATGTCGGCGAACAGCACGCTGATCTCGCAGCGCTGGGCCTGGAGGGCCGGAGCCTCCTTGCTCTGGCTGGACTTGAGGATCTGGTCCACCACCGCGGGGCTGTGGTAGCGCTCCAGCCGCTGGCGGAACTTGGCCTCCCGCTCGCGCTGGATGCCCACGGCGGCGAAATTGGCCATGGCGCTGAGCAGGTGTTCGTCTTCCCGCTTGAAGCCGCCCTTGTTGAGGCTGGTTTCCAGGTAGATGACGCCCAGGGCCTGTTCCTCCACGATGAGCGGCGCGCAGAGGGCCGAGGTGATGCCGTGAATCTTGATGCTCTCCCCGGCGCTGAACCGAGGGTCCATGCGGGCGTCCGTGGTGAGGATCGCCACCCGGTCCTTCATGGCCGTATGGGCAATGGTGCGACTGATGGGATTGGTGTGCAGGCCCGGCTGCTCTTCCCAGACGAGTTCGGGGACCAGCTGCCCGCCCGCATCCGACAGCAGGATGAACCCTCGCTGGCAGGGGATCTGGGCCGTCACCAGGCCCATGACCGACTCCAGCAGCTCGGTGAGGCCCGCCGCCCGCAGCAGGGTGCCCGCCATGCTGGCCAGGCGCTGGAAGAGGCTCACGGCGTCCGAGGCCGCATGCTGGCCGCTTGCCTGGGCCAGCATCTCGTTCAGGCTGGCGTGGGGCACCAGGATGGAGCCCGAGGCATCGAAGTCCCGGTCCTCCAGGGCGATCCGGGACAGGGTCGCCTTGGGGGCCAGGGTCAGGTTCAGGCCGGCCAGGGGCGGCCGGGCCGCGCCCCCCTCAGGCACCCAGGACACCACGGCCTCCCCCAGCAGCACCGTGTCGCCCGGGTGGAGGGGCGCACTCTCCGTGAGCGTCGCGCCGTTGAGGGTGGTGCCGTTGAGGGATTTCAGGTCCATCACATGGGGCTGCCCGTCCTTCAGGAAGATACGGGCGTGGACGCGGCTCACGGCGTTGGCCTGCACGCGAATCGTGGCCTGATCACCCCGGCCCAGGGTGATGCCTTCTTCCGTGAGATCCACGGGATGGAGAGCGCCATCAACCTGGAGGGTGAGCTTCATGGAAGGTCCGGGAGGGAGCTGAGTCTAGCACAGGACTACTGACCCTATCGGCCCATCGCGCTAACCTATGAGGTTCACCCCTTGCGGGGTTCGGAGTGTCCTTGACCAAAGTCGGCTTCATGTCCCTGGGTTGCCCCAAGAACCTCGTGGATTCCGAGGTCATGCTGGGGCACCTGCGCCTCAAGGGCTACGAGATCACCGCGCGGCTGGAGGAGGCCCAGGTGCTGGTGGTGAACACCTGCGGGTTCATTGACGCGGCCAAGGAGGAAAGCATCGAGGCCATCCTCCAGGCAGCCGCCATGAAGAAGGAGGGCGCCTGCCGGAAGCTCATCGTGGCCGGCTGCCTGGTGGAACGGTATCGCGATGAACTCATGGCAGGCATGCCCGAGATTGACGCCTGCCTGGGCACCCGGGACATTGAGCAGGTCGCCGAAGTCATCGGCGCCGGCGCCGCCTTCGAACTGGATCCCAACCCCGCCTACCTCTACAGCGAGACCAGCCCCCGCTTCCTCACCACACCAAAGGCCAGCGCCTACCTGAAGATCAGCGAGGGCTGCGACCATGCCTGCGCCTTCTGCGTGATCCCCAGGCTGCGCGGCGCCCAGCGCAGCCGCAGCATCGAGAGCGTGGTGGCCGAGGCCCGGAACCTGGTGGCCCAGGGGGTGCTGGAGATCAGTCTGGTGGGCCAGGACACCACCGACTACGGACGCGACTTCGGCGATCCCGATGCCCTTGAACATCTGGTGCGCGCCCTCGGGGCCGTGGCTGGACTCCGCTGGTTCCGCATCCACTACGCCTATCCGAACCGCCTCACGGAGGGCCTGCTGCACGCCATGGCGGAAACCCCCAATTGCGCCCGCTACCTGGACATGCCCCTGCAGCATGCCGACGCCTCGATTCTCAAGTCCATGGGCCGGGGCGGCAGTCGCACCCAGTTCCTGAAGCTCCTGGAGAAGGTGCGTCGCATCCTGCCGGGCATCGCCATCCGCTCCAACTTCATCGTGGGCTTCCCCGGCGAGGACGAAGCCGCCTTCGAGGAATTGAAATCCTTCATCAAGGAGGCCCGCTTCGAGCATGTGGGTGTCTTCTCGTACAGCCCCGAGGAGGGCACCACGGCGTATGCCGAGGGCGATCCCATCCCCCGGCGCACCAAGGAGGCCCGCAAGCGCCGCATCCTTGAGCTGCAGCAGAAAATCGCCCGGGAGAAGAACCAGGAGAAGGTGGGCCAGGTCATCGAAGTACTGGTGGAAGGCACTCATGAGGAGAGCGATCTCATCATCAAGGGCCGCCACGCTGGACAAGCCCCGGAGATTGACGGCAATGTGCTGCTGGTGGACGGCAGTCCCCAGGTGAACACGATCCAGCGGGTGCGGATCCTGAAGGCCCATGCCTACGATCTCATCGGCGAGGTGGAACCCGGCGGCCTGGAAGCCAGCACCGCCGCCTACGAGGCGGCCTACGAATCCAAGGTACGGTCCTGAAATGCCACGCCGCCTGCTCCTCCCCGCCGACCTGGGCCCGCTGGAAACCAACGCCCTGCTCTGCGGTGGCGTATCCCCGCGCCCCATCGCCCTGGCCAGCACCCTCAGCGCCGCCGGAGTGCGGAATCTCTCTCCGTTCAGCTTCTTCAATGCCTTCGGATCCAACCCGCCCACGGTGGCCTTTGCGCCTAACCGGCGGGGCCGCGACGGCTCCGTCAAGCACACCTACCTGAACGCCGTGGCCACGGGCGAATTCGTCATCGCCGCCGTGAGCCATGCCATGCTGCATCCGATGAATGTGGCCAGCGCTGAATGGCCCGACGGCGTGGATGAGTTCCCCAAATGCGGGCTGAACCCGGAACCTGCCCGCTTCGTGAAGCCCGCGTTGGTGGCCGAGAGCCCCTTCCAGATGGAGTGCCAGCTGAAGCAGGTGGTGGAACTGGGCAGCGGCCCTGGGTCTGGCCTCATGCTCATCGGCGAAGTGCTGGCCTTCCATGTGCGGGACGACTGCTTTGTGGACGGCATCCTCCACCCCGATGCCCTCGATCTGGTGGGCCGCAATGGCGGCGCCTTCTACACCCGGGCCAGCGGTGCGGCGGTGTTCCAGGTGCCCAAGCCCTCCGGCAAGCCCATCGGCTACGACGCCCTGCCCGAGCCGCTGAAGGCAAGCCGAGTCCTCACCGGCAACGACCTCGGACAGCTGGCGAACAGCCCCACCCTGCCCGACCTGGCCTCCCCTCGCCGGCTGCCCGGCGATCCCAACACGCCCGAGTCACTGGACCAGGCCATTCACCGCGCCCTGGGCCAGGGCCTCCTGGACGAGGCCTGGCGCCTGGCGGGTCTGCGCCTGGAACCCTGAGGCCAGGCGGGAGAGCCCTGGGGCCACCCGGCTCCCGCTGCTCCTGCGCCAGTACCCTCGCGCCAGGCTTCAGGCACCGTCCTCCTCCGCGCCCGGTACCGCTTTGCCCCGGTGATGCACCACCCGCTGCGGAAAGGGAATCTCGATGCCCGCCCCCTGGAAGGCCAGCAGGATGCGCCGGCGCAACTCCCTTGCCACCTCCCACTGGGCACCTGGCGCGGTCTTGGTGAGGGTGCGGATGCTGAAGCCGCTGGGGCCGAGGGTTTCCACGCCCTTCACATCAAGGGGCTCGAGCACCTGCTCCGGGCGATCGGCATGAAGCTTCAGGCCCACCTCCCGCAACACTTCGAAGGCCAGGTCCGGGTCGGTGCCGTAACCCACCTCCACCTCCACCAGGGCCCGGGCGAAATCCTTGGACAGCACCACCACGCGCAGGATGGATCCGTTGGGAATGTAGTGGGCGCGGCCTTCCGCATCCCGCAACTGGGTGATGCGAAGCGTCATGCGCTCCACGGTGCCCGTGTGCTTGTCGTCCACGCTGATGATGTCACCCACCCCGAACTGGTTTTCCATGAGCAGGAAGAACCCGCTGATCACATCCTTCACCAGGCTCTGGGCGCCGAAGCCCAGGGCTACCCCAGCCACCCCCGCGCCGGCCACCAGGGGCCCGATGTTCACCCCGAATTCCTGCAGGGTCATCAACAGGAAGAAGGCCACCACGATGACCCGGGCCGTGTTGGTGAGCACCGAGCCCAGGGTCTCCGCCCGCCGCTCGGCGTCCGAGGTCACCTCGTCGTTGCCATCGTCCACCGCCCTGCGCACGGCCCGCACCACCAGGGCCATGCCGTACAGCAACACCACGCAGGCCACGAGCACCAGCGTCAGCTTCTGGGCCTTGGCCCAGAACCAGGGTGAAGTCACGGCATTCAGCAGGGTGGCAAGGCTCAGGGCATTCATACCCCAAGGATATCAAATCCAGGCAGGACGCCGTTTTATCACAAGATCCAACTGGCGGGCGGGTCGCTTTGGGCGCATGCTTGCCTGAAATCCCATTCATTCTCCACAGGAGCAGTCATGGATCTCGACCGGCGCAAGCACCGCGGCCCCTTCCGCTTCCTCTACATGGACCTGGCCAGGTTCCTCAGGCGCGTGTTCGGACTGAGGGCCTAGGCAAGGTGCTACATCCTGAACAGTGGGCGGTAGCTCTCCCGGTACTGGTAGGCCAGGAAGCCATTGGCCAGCACCAGCAGGACGGCCAGGGGCAGCCCTTCCCGGGCGAGAAACAGGTGGATGCCGAGGATGTTCACCAGGATGGGGGCGATGAGCACGGTTGCCAGCGGCACGAAGCGCCCTGACAGGAAGGCCAGGCCACAGAGCAGCTCGATTACCTTCGCCGTGGGCAGCAGGTAGATGGCCGCCGCGAGGCCATCCTGAAAGGTCTTCATCCCCCCTGTAGGGGGAGGCGGCGGAATGAGCTTCAGGAAAAAAGTGGTGGAGGCGAAGAGGAACAGCAGCCCCATCAGGGAGCGGACGACGATGACGGCCCATTTCATGGCATGACCTCCGAGGCGTTGCCTACTTCCAGGATGCCCAGTACTCCAGGTTCTCCACCATCCCCGCGGCGGCGGTGGCCTGCAAGGGGCGGAAGGTGTCCACCATGACCGCCACCTCATCGGTGCGGTCCTTGGTGCGGCTGAGGGGGATCGCCTTGGGGTGCGGCCCATGATGAATTCCCTGGGGATGCCAGGTCAGCATCCCTTCCCCGATACCATCGCGACTGAAGAAATGGCCCGCCGAGTAGAACAGCACTTCGTCGTAGTCAATGTTGCTGTGGTAGAAGGGCACGCGCATGGCGCCCTCCTCCTCCTCGAAGGGCCGGGGCAGGAAGGAGCAGATGACGAAGTTGTTCGCGATGAAGGTGCTGTGCGCCGAGGGCGGCAGGTGGTAGCGCGCGCTGAGGATGGGGCGGATGTCCTTCACATTGATGCGCCACACGGTGAGGTCGCCCTTCCAGCCAACCACATCCAGCGGGTTGAAGGGGTAGTACACCCTGGTCACCTGGTTCTCGCGCTTGATGTGAACAGCCCACTCGCGGGGTGTCGCATCGTAGGGTTCCAGTTCCGGCGTATCAATCATGGCGGGGTCGAAGATGGCGTTGGGCCCCAGCTGGTTGCGATCGGGAATGGTCACCTCGCTGAAGCTCTCGATGAGCAGGTAGCACTGGGCAACCGCGTCCGGCAGGAATCGGTAGGTGGTGCCGCGCGGGATCACCAGATAGTCGCCCTTGCCGTAGCTGAGCGCCCCGAAGGAGGTTTCCAGCTTCCCGCCGCCCGCGTGGATGAAGTACACATCATCGGCATCCGCGTTGCGGTAGAAGAAATCCATGGCCGAGGGTCGCACCCAGTGCAGGGCCACATCTGCGTTGTGCAGGATGCAGATGGGCGCGAAGGCGGGCTCGGTGGAGCCCAGCAGGGAGGCCCGGATGGCCCCGTCGGCCTCGGTGCGGGGGTCCCGCGCAGGCGCGCCCACCCCCGCGCCCCCGCCGATGGCACGGGCCAGGCCCGTCCCAGCGGCCGCAATCAGCTGGTTCAGATCGTAGCTGTGCGGCCGCAGGGGCCCTTCGATGCGGGTCCAGTCCGTGACCGGGTGCAGGCGATAGAGGTGCGTGGCGCGGCCGAAGAACCCCTGCCGCGCATGTTCCTCCTCGAAGGTGCCCGGCGGCAGATTCACATGGGCCTGCCGCGCGTGGACGCCCTTGCGCAGGGGAAACAGCGGCGATTCCTTCTTGGACATGGGGGCCTCGGATGAGCGGCCTTCATTATCTCCAGAAAAGGAATGAATGGGCAGGAGGGCGCGAAAGGGCGGGGGCAAGCCTGGGGACCAGGGTCGTGGCGGCTCCGCATCCCATTCCGGCCCGGTGTTCCTTGCTAGCCCTCAGGCCTGCCGCTGCAGCCAGCGGTTGTAGAACCACAGGCTGAGCGCGCTGCCCAGGCCAAAGAGGGTGAGGATGATCCAGCCCGTGGCGGCGGCTCTTGGATCCAGCTTCAGGAGGCCGCTCGGCTGTCGCTCGGCGCCGGCGCACATGATCCGGTTGAACAGGAAGGCCCCCGCGGGGCCTCCCACCAGGCTGCCGATGGCCATGGGCAGATTGGCATAGCCGAGGAACAGCCCCTCCTGCCCTTTGGGGGCGAGGGAGCCGATGTACTCGTAGAGGCGGCTGGCCGCGAACAGCTCGCCGAATGCGATGAGGGCCACGGTCAGCACCACGAAGAGGCTGCCCATGGGCAGCAGCAACTTCGCCGTCACGCCGCCCGCCTGGAGGAGGGGCAGCACATTGATGAGCATGGAGAGGCCAATGATGACGGTGCCGACGATGATGGATTTGATGGGCGGCAGTTTCCCGAAGGCCTTCGTGATGACCAGCTGGAACAGCACGATGGTGACGGGGTTGGCCATGGTGTAGAGATCCATGCGCGGGCTCAGTTCCACCGATTTCGAGACATACAGGGGCAGCACATTGTAGACCTGGTTGTAAATGAAGTAGAACCCGCTGCTCACCAGCAGGAACATGGCGAAGCGGCCACTGCCCAGGACTTTGACCATGCCCAGCAGCACTTCAGCCATGCTGCGGAGCGGCTTGCCCGGATCCGCAACCGAGCCGGGGTCGCGGTAGCGCAGCAGCACCACCAGGAAGGCCACCAGGGACGCCGCCATGGCTACGATGAAAATCGTGTCCAGCCGTCCGAGCCGGGTGCGCACGAAAAAGGCGGTCAGGCGCCCGAAGACACTCCCGAGGTTGATCACCATGTAGAAGATGGCGAAGGCCAGAGTCGCCTTCCCCAGGTGCGTGCGCTGCACGGTGCCCGCGATGCAGGGCTTCACGACGGATCCGCCGATGCCAATGAGCACGATGGCCACCGCCACGGGCAGCATCACCGCTGGGCCCGCCGTGACCTCCCTCCCCGCCTGCGGCGCCAGCGCCTGCCCCCCGAACCACACGGGGTAACCCATGAGGAAGTAGCCCGCCACCAGCAGCACGCAGGCCATGAGGAGGCTCTTCCGGAAGCCGATCTGGTCGGCGATGGTGCCGCTGAGGATGGGCAGGAAATAGACCAGGAACCACAGCACGCTGTTGAGCGTGCTGGGCCAGTAGTCGCCGAGTCCCAGCCGCCCCAGGTAGATGACAATGAAGCTGGCCATGGCGTAGTAGGCAGCCCGCTCGAACAGCTCGGTGAAGTTCGCGTTCCAGTAGCTGGCGGGAAACGAGTACTTCTCGCGAAGGGAAGGTGCTGCCGTCATGGATGACCTCGGGATCCATCCAGTCTGACACAGCAGGTCCAGGGCCCTCCGTGAGCGCACACCATCAATCCGGGTGCTTCAGCACCCTCCACTGGAGGAAGGAGAAATGCCGCCAGGCGCCCGGCATGTGCGATCCCAGCGAGGCCACCAGGGTCGCGGCCAGGTACCAGGGCAGACGATGGGCTGGTTGGAGGCAGCCCAGGCCCAGCAGGCCCAGTTTCAACAGCACCGCCACGCCACTGCCCTGCCCCAGGATCGCCGCGTCCTTGGCCAGATCCAGGGAGAAGAGGAGCAGCCCACTGGCCACAGTCAGCAGGATTGGCGTTCGCAGGGCCGCGAAATCCGCTCCCCGGGGAAGTCCTCCCAGCACCAGGGCCATGGCGGCGATGTGGACACTACGAAACAGGAGCTGAAGGGGACGGGACCATGGAAGCAACCGGGGCGTCGGCGGAAAGAGGATCTTCGCCAGGGCGCTTCGGTCGGCTCGATCCACGGTGGGTGCCATGGGAACCGTTCTAGCAGAGTCCAGAGCGGGCGTCCCGTGGTGCAATGGATGCCCACGGTGATGCCATGTCCAAAGCCCGCTCCCGACCGACCGCCCCCACGCCCTCCACTTCGATCCGCATCCGCATCGTGTCCGGCGAACACATCGCCATGGGCCAAGGCAAGGCGGACCTTCTGGAAGCCATCGGCCGCACGGGCTCCATTGCCGCCGCCGCCCGGGACCTGGACATGAGCTACCGGAAGGCCTGGCTCCTCGTGGACGAGGTGAACCAGTGCTTTGCAGCACCGGTCGTCCTCCCCTCCAAGGGCGGCGCCCAGGGCGGAGGCGCCCAGGTGACCCCGCTGGGCCGGGAGGCCCTGGCCCGCTATCGGGCCATGCAGGTCCAGGCCGCCTGCGCCATTGCCGAAGCGGCCCAGGAGTTCCAGGAGCTGCTCAAGGTTTGACACTTCGCCAAGGGGAACTCGGGGGCTTGCCAGGACCGATATATCCGACTGAAACTATCGCACCGGAGGCAGCGATGCGAATGGCCTTGATACCCGCCTGGTGCGCGGCCCTGGTCCTGACCCTGGCCTCGCCGAGGCTCCTCGCCGCCCCGCCCTTCCAGAAGGCCGTCATCCTCGCCACCACCACCAGCACCCAGGATTCGGGCCTGCTGGATGTTCTGCTCCCCCTGTTCGAGCAGCAGACCGGATACTCCGTGAAAACCATCGCCGTGGGTTCGGGGCAGGCCATCGCCATGGGCCGGCGAGGCGAGGCTGATGTGCTGCTGGTGCATTCGCCCGCCGCCGAGGAGTCCCTGGTGAAGGAAGGCACGGGGGTGAACCGCCGCATCGTCATGCACAACGACTTCGTCCTGCTGGGTCCCGGCAACGACCCGGCGGGAATGGCTGGAACGGCCTCAGCTTCCGCGGCCCTGCGCCGCACTGCCGCGGCCCGTACCCTCTTCCTTTCCCGGGGCGACCAGTCCGGGACCCATGCCATGGAGCAGAAGCTCTGGAAATCCATCGGCCTGGTGCCCGAAGGACAGCCCTGGTACCAGCAAACCGGCCTCGGCATGGGGCAGACTCTGGCCGTGGCCTCCGAAAAGGGAGCTTACACTTTGTCAGACCGAGGATCCTACCTGGCCCTGCGAAAAAGATTGGCGCTGCGCATCGTCCACGAAGGCGATCCACTCCTCGGCAATGTCTACCATGTCATCGAAGTCAATCCGGCGCGGTTCTCGGCGGTGAACAGCGCCGGAGGTCACGCCTTTGCCGACTTTATGGTGTCGAAAGGTGTCCAGAAACGCATCAAAGAATTCGGCGTGACCATCTATGGATCACCGCTATTCTTCCCTGACGCGGAAGGCCCGGCAGTGGCGACCGCGCGGAGGTAGTTCTCATGTCGAATGCCATACTCAGTCTGCCTGAACCCCACAACGAGCCCATCCTTTCCTATGCCCCGGGCTCGCAGGAACGGGCCCTCCTGAAGGCCGAACTGGACCGCCAGTTTCACCAGGAGCTGGATATTCCGCTGATCATCGGCGGCCGGGAAATTCGCACGGGCGTCCGCCAGAAGGTGGTGTGCCCCCACGATCACCAACATGTGCTGGCCCACTGCCACCAGGCGGGCGAGGCCGAGGTGCGCCAGGCCATCGCCGCCGCCCTTGCTGCCAAGGCCGGCTGGGAGGCCACCCCATGGGAGGAACGAGCCGCCGTCTTCCACCGCATGGCGAGCCTCATTTCCACGAAGTACCGCTACATCCTCAACGCGGCCACCATGCTGGGCCAGTCCAAGAACGCCTACCAGGCGGAGATTGACAGCACCTGCGAGACGGCGGATTTCTTCCGTTTCAATGCGCAGTTCATGGAACAGATCTACCAGCAGCAGCCCACCTCCGATCCCCAGGTGTGGAACCGCATGGAATACCGGGCCCTGGAAGGATTCGTGCTCGCGGTCACGCCCTTCAACTTCACGTCGATCGCCGCGAACCTGCCGACGGCGCCCGCGCTCATGGGCAACACCGTCGTCTGGAAGCCGGCCTCGTCGGCGATCTACTCGGCCGCCGTGCTCATGGAGCTCTTCGAGGAGGCGGGGCTGCCCGACGGGGTGATCAACTTCGTCCCCGGCTCGGCGGGCGAGGTCGGCGACCCGGCGCTCGCGAGCG
>JBBIHT010000032.1:0-10997 GCA_037446845.1 Geothrix sp.
TCGACGCACTCAGGGGAGCCCCCAAAAAATGGTTCATCGCGCATTACCGGGGAAGGCTGAGCGGATTTTGAGGGCGAAGTAGTCGTCATCGCGGAAGCCGTAGGCCATGCGTTTGATGACCTTGGCTTTGTTGTTGATGCCTTCGAGGATGGAGGTGTTCAGCTTCCAGCGGCATTGGGCGAGGATGCCGTCGATGCGCTTGGTGAGGTTCCGGGCAAAGGTCTTGAGCGGGGTGAGACCGCTCTCCATAGCCCGGGCCAGCCAGTCCTCCCAGGCCCGCCTTGCCCAACCTTCCCGGGTGTAGCCCCACAGCCGCTTCAGGTCGTCCCGGAGGAGATAGACGGTCATCAGCGCCTGGTTGGCCTCCAGCAGTTCCTTCAACCGGATGCGCTGGGGCGGGCCTGCGAGGTTCTCCCGGTTGGCGAGCAGGAGCCACTTCGACCCCTTCACCAGCTTCCGGGCCGCCTTGTCCTTCCTCAGCCGGTTGGCCTCGTCTACCCGCACCCGGTCGATGACTTCCCGGCCGTACTTCATCACCACGTGAAAGAGGTCGTAGACGATCTCCGCCTTTGGGCACTGAGCCCGCACCTCCACCTCGAAGGGGGCGTGCATGTCCATGGCCACGGCCCTGATCCCCTTCCTCGCTTCCGCCCCAATGGCCTCAAAGAAGGGGCGGACGGCCTCCCGGCCCCGGCCCTTCCCCACCCCCAACACCTTCCGCGTGTCTGCGTCCACGATGAGCGTGGCGTAGCGATGCCCCTTATGAATGGCGATCTCGTCCATGATCAGCTTTGTCACACCCCTCATATCCAGCAGGGGCAGCGTTCGCAGCATCCAGGCCTTGTCGATGGCCTTCACCGTGTGCCAATCCAGGCCGTAGCGCTCCGCCACATGCTTGATGGGCAGCACCCGGCAGAGCCTCGCCACATCCTCCGCCATCCGCCGCGTCACGCGCGACCGGGGCTCCAGCCAGTCCAGCGCCTCCAGGCGGGGACCGCACTTCGGACAGGCCACCCGAAACCGCCAGAGGAACAGCCGGACGGGCACGCCGAGGATGGGCATATCCCGGATTTCCCGTTCCTCCGCGTCGTGATACCGGGGCCGCACCTTCCCGCAGCCTGAGCAGCGATACCGGGAGGCCCGGCGATCCAGGTCGATCCAGACCTCCCGGGGGCCACCCTCATCGGCCTCTCGCACCTCCACATGGCCGGGCACATAGCCCGTCCATCCACCCAACACACGGATACACTGCTCCCAAGACACCGGCGGCCTCCCTCGCGTTCTCAGCAAACACAAGGGTCTCAAACGCTTGCCGGTGTCCCCTTACCTCACGCTATTCCGCGAAGAACCAATCTTTAGGGGTCCAACGGGATGATCCGATCACTTCGTCCCCCGTCCGAACGAATCCACGATTTCCGTGGCGGTGGTGGCGTCGAGGAGGATGTAGTAGTCAAAGAAACTGGATGGACGGCACTCGAAATAGCGATCGTCATACGCGTCTTCAAGGTTCATGACCGCACCCAGCATGTAGGTGTTGTAGGACATGTTCAGCCATCCGTCGGGTTTCGTCTTCCCCAGGTCGCACATGGCATCCCCGTCTCCGGAAGCGTCATGAAGCATTTCCTCGAAAGTTCCTCTCACTGGCTGGGGATATGGGTAAGCCTTGTAGTAGGAAGCGTTCTTCACGCCGCTCCCAAGCTTCGACCAGTCCCGCGCGTCCACGGCGGTGACCGTTCCCCCGCGCGTCCCGAAACCAACGCTGCACCACTTTTCGTTGCCGATCAGCATCGCGACCTTGCTGCCCATCGGTTCCCACACGTTGGAAGAATCCTTCCCGGTGTGTAGGGTATGCGCCCACACGGCGCACTTCCGGTCCGGGAAGATGTTCAGGAACAGCATGACATTCGCCGCCATCCGGGTGTCTCGCGATGCGATCTGGTAAGAACTCACGTCCGAAATGTCCTTCCCGACCCTCTTGCGATCAGCCTTCGCGGATGAAATGCGCGCATCCAGCATGCCCGCTATCGCCCTCGCCGCAAGAATGGAACTCAGACGATCCATCGGCGCCGCCGATATCGCGGACTTTTCGACCGCGCGCAACAGGAAGCCCGCATCGGACCGGAGTCGGACGAGCTCATCAAGGTCGTATCCGACCCATTCCCTGCTCCATACGCTCGTCGTGAAGCGTTCAAGCTTCGGAGCCAGCCCGCGCCACTTGACCGCTTCCTCTGGGAACATAACGCCAAGCGCGGCGTCCAGGGCGCGCTTGGGCGACGTCATCTGGTCATCGACTCCGATGATGTCGATCCCGTCACCGGGATGGGCAGCGTTCCAGTCCCTGATCGCGCCGGCAAGCCGGCCGACCTCTTCCACTCGCCACGGGGTCTGGAGTCCGGAAGTCATGGACGCCATGTCCGTGTCGGCGCCATGCGCGAATTCGTTCACCGCTTGGGCGGCGGCGAAGTCCTCCTCAAACAGGAGTGTCCTGACGCCGTGCTTTGCGACCATGTACATGAACAGATCGGCTTGGGCCCTGAACACTTCGCGGCTTCCGTGCGTCTGTTGGCCGAGTCCGACAACCCTAGCCTTCCTTATTCCATCATCCATTGGGGAAAAATCAGGGGAACTCCTGTCGAAGCGAACGCAAGCCGCGCGCAGGGCCTCAACCACCTTGGGCCTCGCCATTTCTTGAGCCTGCGTTGGGCGATACGCAGCGGGAATTGGTGTTGACCTATCCGCTTCGGACACCGGCGGACGACACCCCATGAACACGCATGTCGTGAAGGCCAGAGCCGATGCGGTCCTGATGACCTGACGGACGTCGTTCCCCGCCTGGGGATTGGGCTGAACCTTCCCGACATCGCCAAACAGCAATTTGAGAATCACCTTCGCGAACTGCTGAGCGAATGGAGGATAGGGCACGCGCCCCTCCCCCTCTTCCTCGTTTTTTCGCGTGGCGTCATGGGCCATGGTCGAAATGTTGCGTAAAATGGACATGTCCAACCCCTCGTGCGCCATGCCATAACGGATGGGCATGGATACTCATACCCCCGCATGGCCCTCACCCGCAACATGATCGCGTTGCGGGTGAGGGCCATGCGGGGGTATGCCGGTCGATCATGAATGCACAAACGGCCATGCGAGACGAATCACGCATGGCCGTTTGGATCAGAATGCGAACTTCACGCTCGTGTAGATGATCCTCGCCGGCTGGACGCGGTAGGCTTCGCCGAACTTGAAGCCTACCCACCCCGTCTGGACTTCCTGGTACCGGGTCTGGGAGACCCTGATGTGTGGCACCGCCCCCTTCTGCAGCAAGGCTTCGAAGCCGCCCTGTTCCTACAGGCGGGCAGGCTTGGTGGCAAGGCCCGTGAGGAAGGTGAGCAGTTCCTCCCCCGTGACCCCCGGCTCGAATACGGACCCGCTGGCCGGTGTCCTCGCCCAGGGTCAGGGGGCGGTCGTAGAGGGCCTCGGCCAACAGGTGCTTCACCATGTCCTCGCCGTTCACGGACTTCATCTTGCGGAACACCCGCTCGATCTTCCCCAGCCGCCTGTCGGCCAGCAGGGCCTTCTCGGCCGTGGCGGGTTGTGCCTGGCGCAGCCCGGTTGCAGATGGGGCGGAGGCCCGTCGGGCGATCAGGCCAGGCCCAGGCGCTTGAAGGTGCGCTGCTTGCCGTCCTCCACCTCGGGCTGGTCGAAGGGATCGAGGTCCAGCGCGAAGCCCAGAAGCCCGACAATGGCCTGCCAGGCCATCATGAAGGCGCCGATTTCCCGTTCATCGAGGCTGGGCATGGACCAGCGCAGGACGGGGACACCCGCGGCCTCCAGGGCCCCGGCGGTGCCTTCGGCCTGGGCCCCGAGGATATCGGTGCCTCGAAGGCGGGCGAGTCCCGGGTAGGGCGATCCTGGAGGCGGATCCAGGGCCTCGTCGCCTGCCATGGACGCCAGGGTCATGACGATGACGCCCAGGTTGCGCGGCCCGGCCATCCAGCGCTGCAGTTGGCTGTGCTGATCCACGGGCCCCACGGCGCGGATGGGCGTGAAGCCTTTGCGGGTGCCGTCCTTTGCCACCTTGCCCAGGGATTCGGCCAGCAGCTGTGCCCACCAGGCCGACAGGCTGTCCAGGCGGGTGGCATAGGGCATGAGCACCCATTCGGTGACGCCGCGCTGGTGGGCTTCCAGCAGCAGGGCCACGGTGGTGGCGATGCGTTCCTGCCAGGGGCCCCTGCCGGCCTCGATCTGGTCCAGCACCTCCCGGCCACCCTGCAGGAAGGCCGATGCATCCCGCCCCATCCAGGCCAGGGGCAGGGTGCCGATGGGGGTGAAGGCCGAGAAACGGCCGCCCACGGCCACGGGAATGGGCAGGATCCGGTAACCCTGGGCGCGACCCCAGGCGGCCAGGGGATTGGCATCATCCTGGGTGATGAGGAGGGGCGCGGCGAGTTCGGCATGACCCGGCATGGCCCGCAGGCGGGCGATCCAGGCCCAGAGCTCAAGGGTCTTGCCGCTCTTGGAAGCCAGCACCAGTTGGTCCCCCGCCTCCAGGCGCAAATCCGGCCTGGGCTCCGGGGAGGCGAGCGGCACCCAGTTCCGCTGGGCACGCGCATCTCCGAAGGCCCGCATCAGGGTCTCCGCTGGCAGCAGTGATCCCCCGATGCCACACCAGAGCAGGCGCCTGCCTGGCTGGAGGGCGGGCAGGTCGGGGTCGTCCAGGTGTCGCCAGCCACCCATGGGGTGGGCCACCACGGACTGCCAATTTTTGCGGAGATCCATCATCGGTCACCTTCCAGGGGAATGGTCTCATAGAGGCGCAGGTAGGCCCGGGCCGGGGCCTCCCAGCCGAAATTGGCCTGCATGCCCCGTCTTTGCACCTGCCGCCAGGCGGGGGCATCCGGGAAGAGGGCCAGGGCCTGATTGATGGCCTCGCCCAGGGCCCAGCCATTGGCGGCCTCGAACTGGAATCCCGTGGCGGTGTCGTTGGCCAAGGTGGAGGGGGTGGCGCCCACCACCGTGTCGCCCAGGCCGCCGGTGTGGCGCACCAGGGGCAGGGCCCCGTAGGCCTGGGCGTAGAGCTGGGTGAGGCCGCAGGGCTCCTGCCGGGAGGGCGCCAGGAACACATCCGCGGCAGCGAAGGCGCCGTGGGCCAGGGCCTCGTCGTAGCCCACCGAGACTGCCACCCGCCCTGGATGGCTCCGGGCGGCGACCTGGAAGGCAGTTTCCAGCCGGGGATCTCCGCTGCCGATGACGGCCAGCTGGGCGCCCTGGGCCACGAGATGGGCCACATTCTCAAGGATGAGATCCAACCCCTTCAAGGGATCCATGCGGCTCACGGCGGCGAACAGGGGCGCGGTCGCATCCTCCTGGAGGCCCATGTTTCGCTGGAAGACAGGGCGGTTCGGCCTGCGCCTGGCGGGATGTTTCAAGTCGAAATGGCTGGCGAGGTGGGGGTCGCTGGCGGGGTTCCAGACGCCATGGTCCACCCCGTTGAGGATGCCCACCAGATCATTCCGCCGATGGGCCAGCAGACCATGGAGGCCGTGGCCATCTGGTTGCTGGATTTCCCGGGCGTAGGAGGGGCTGACCGTGCTGAGCCGGTCCGCCAGGCGCAGGCCCGCCTTCAGAAAACCGATGTCGCCGAGGAACTCGACGCCTTCCAGCGTGAAGGACTCCGGCGGCAGCCGCAGGTCAGCCAGAAGGGAGGCCGGGAAGCGCCCCGGATAGGCGATGTTGTGGATGGTCATGACGGTGCCCGGGCGGGGGCCGTCCCCGTACTTCACATAGGCAGGCATGAGACCCGTGGGCCAGTCGTGGCCATGCAGGATCTGGGGGCGCCAGCCCTCCTCGTCGCCGGCACGGCCCAGGTGCGCCGCGGCCCAGGAGAGGGCGGCGAAGCGCTGGGCCAGATCCTCTGGATGGGCGTAGGGATTGCCGTGGCGATCGAAAAAGGAAGGGTGATCCAGGAGGTAGAGGGGCAGGCCTGCGGCCTGGGCCTTCAGGATCCGGGCCGGCCCCTGGCCCAGGAGGTCCGGGAAGGCTGCGGCCACAGCCGTGATGCCAACCGCGTCCCGAAGGGCGGGGTAGGCCGGCAGGAACAGGCGCACATCCGCGCCCTGGTCCCGCAGGGCGCGGGGCAGGGCCGCCATGACATCGCCCAGGCCGCCGACCTTCACATAGGGAAACAGCTCCGAGGCGACGAACAGGACTCTCAAAGGTCAGGACTCCAGGAGGCTCAGGGTGCGCTTCGAGATCAGGGTGACCCCCCCGGGGGAGCGGTAGAAGCGCCGGGCATCCTCCTCGGGATCCTCGCCCGCCACGAAACCATCCGGGATCCGGCAGTCCCTGGCCACGATCACTTTCCTGAGCCGGGCCATGCGTCCGATTTCGCAGCCGGGCAGCACCACGGATTCGTCCAGGCGGGCATGGGAATGGACGAAGACGCGGCTCGAGAGCAGGGAATTGTGCACATGGGCGCCGGAGATGACGCAGGCGCCGGACACCAGGCTGGAAAGGGCGACACCGTTGCGCATCTCGCCGGAGTGGACGAATTTCGCGGGCGGCAGTTGTTCCTGCTGGGTGGTGATGGGCCAGGCTTCGTCGTACAGATTCAAGGCGGGCAGGGGGCTGGTGAGGTCCATGTTGGCCTCCCAGTACGAATCCACGCTGCCCACATCCCGCCAGTAGGGATCAGGGTGCCCGGGATTGGGGACGCAGCTTCGTTCGAAGCGGTGGGCGAAGATCCGGGCCTGGGACACCAGCCTGGGAATGATGTCCTTGCCGAAATCGTGGCCCGAGTCAGGGTCCTCCGCGTCCTGGATGAGAGACTGGTAGAGGAAGCTCGCGTTGAAGAGATAGATGCCCATGGAGGCGAAGGCGCGATCCGGCTTGCCGGGGATGGCGGGGGGATCCTCGGGCTTCTCGACGAAGGACACGATGCGGTCCTCGGCATCCACGCCCGCGATGCCGAAGCCCCGCGCCGCGTGGCGGGGAACTTCCAGGCACGCGATGCTCATGTCGGCCTGGTGATCGTAGTGGTCCTGGAGGAAGATCTTGTAGTCCATGCGGTAGATGTGATCGCCCGCGAGGATGAGCACCGTTTTCGGGTTGGCCGCCTGGATGTTGGCGATGTTCTGGTACACGGCGTCCGCTGTGCCGCTGTACCAGGCGTTTTTGTCGAAACTCTGCTGGGCTGGGAGCACATGGACATACTCGTTGAGCTTGCCCGGCAGGAAAGTCCAGCCGAACTGCAGGTGTTCCAGCAGCCGATGCGAGTTGTACTGGGTGAGCACCATGATGCGGCGGAAACCGGAGTTCACGCAGTTCGACAGGGTGAAATCTATAATGCGGTACTTCCCTCCGAAATCCAGGCCGGGCTTGGAATAGTGGTCCGTGAGATCCATGAGCCGCTTGCCCCGTCCTCCCGCCATCACCAGGGCGATGGTGTGCCGGGGCGAGAGGCGCGGTTCCGAGATCGTCAGCATGGGAAACCTCGGGCAGTCTGAGTGCATCATAGCTCTGGCCGGGGTGCCGGGGAGGGCCTACCCTGGTTCCACGCGGCGCGCAGATCCCCTTCCAACGCCAGCCCACGGACTCACCCTTTGCGAGGGCCTGTACCCGGATGGAACCGGCCCTCAGCTGATGCGGAATGCTTCCCGAAGGCGCAACGGAGGCGAATGCCCTGGCATGGCGCAACAGGACGGGGCGGGGGCAAGACTCAGCCCACTGACCAGCTCCCGGGGCGGCCTTCCTGGCGCAGCGCTTCGGCCAAGGCCTGCAGGAATTGGTTTCTTGGCACCGGCCGGAAACCGTAGCCTGCCAGCCCTTCGTGGGGAAGCTGGCCGTCGAGCATCGTGAAGCCCCGGGTGGAAAGCCGCGCGTCCAGGGCCGCCAGGGCCGCGCGGCTGGCTTCCGCCACCAGGCTGAACATGCTCTCGCCGAAGAAGGCGCCTCCCAGGGACACGCCGTAGAGGCCGCCCTTGAGCCCGCCATCCTGCCAGGCTTCCACGCTGTGGGCGAAGCCCGCCTCGTGCAGGTCGAGGTAGGCTTCGCGCATCTCGGCCGTGATCCAGGTCCCGTCCTGGCCGGGGCGGGGCACGCGCGAGCAGTGGCCGATGACCTCCGCGAACGCCGTGTCGAAGCGGATCTCGAAGGGCCGCTGGCGCAGGCGCCGGCGGGTGCGGGCCGAGAGATGCAGGTGGCCCGGCCGGAGCAGGGCCCGTTCCGGGGGTGACCACCACAGGATGGGATCGCCCTCGCCGTACCAGGGGAAGATGCCGCTGCGGTAGGCCAGCACCAGGCGTGGCACCGAGAGATCGCCACCGATGGCGAGCAGTCCGTCCTCCGCCAGTTCTGGATCGGGGAAGGCCAGGGCCCTGGTCAGGCGAAAGACAGGCACAGCCGGTTGTCCTTGAGGTCCACCGTTGCGCCGCCACCTTTGACCAGGGGCCCGAACAGGATGGCCTCGGCCAGGGGCCGCCGCAGCTCGCGCTCGATGAGCCGCGCCATGGGCCGGGCTCCGAAGGCGGGATCGTAGCCCTTGTCCGCCAACCAGGCCCGGGCCATGGGCGTGCAGGCGAGGGTGACAGCCTTCTCGGCCAACTGGGCCTCGAGTTCCCGCAGGTGCTTGTCTGCGACCCGCTCCATCTCGGCGCGGCCCAGGGGCGCGAACTGCAGGATGGCGTCGAGACGGTTCCGAAACTCCGGGCTGAAGGCCTTCTCGATGGCGCCGGTGGCGGACCTGCGGCCGCCTTCGCCGGCGAAACCGACCTGCCGGGCTGAAAGCTCCCGGGCGCCCACATTGGTGGTCATGACGAGGATCGTGTGGCGGAAATCCGCACTGCGGCCGTGGCTGTCCGTGAGGGTGGCGTGATCCATGATCTGCAGCAGCACGCCGAACAGGTCGGGGTGGGCCTTCTCCAGTTCGTCCAGCAACAGGACCGCGTGGGGCTGCTTGCGCACGGCATCCGTGAGCAGCCCGCCCTCCTCGAACCCCACATAGCCGGGCGGCGCGCCGATGAGCCGCGCCACCGCATGCTTCTCCTGGTACTCGCTCATGTCGAAGCGCAGGAAGGCGATGCCCAGGGCCCTGGCCAGTTGTCTCGCGAGTTCTGTCTTGCCCACGCCCGTGGGCCCAGCGAACAGGAAACAGCCCATGGGCTTCAGGAGATCGCGCAGTCCCGAGCGCGCCAGCTTGATGGCGCTGGCGACGGCTTCGCAGGCGGGATCCTGGCCGAAGATCTGGGCTCGCAGGGTGGCCTCGAGCGAGGCAAGGGCCTCGCGGTCGTCGGCACTGACGGAGGCGACCGGTACTCGCGCCATGCGCGCTACCACGGCCTCGATCTCGCCGGGGCCCACCTTCCTGGCCCGCAGCCTTTTCGGCAGCAGCTTCTGGGCCGCGCCGGATTCATCGAGCACATCCAGGGCGCTGTCCGGCAGCTTGCGGTCAGGCAGGTGCTTGGAGGCCAGGCGTACCGCCGCTTCCAGGGCACCCTCGGCGTACTTCACGCCATGATGGGCTTCATAGGCGGGCTGCAATCCCTTCAACACGGCCAGGGTGTCCTCGACGGAGGGCTCGTTCACTTCCACCACCTGGAAGCGGCGGGACAGGGCGCGGTCGCGATCCAGGGAGCCTTTCAAATCCTGGAAGGTGGTGGCGCCGATGCAGCGAAGGTCGCCGGAGGCCAGGGCGGGCTTCAGCAGGTTGGCGGCGTCCACGGCACCGCCACTGGTGGCACCCGCGCCCACCAGCGTGTGCAGCTCGTCCACGAAGAGAATGGCCCCGGGGGCTCCAGCCAGGGCCTTCAGGAGGGCCTTGAGGCGCTCCTCGAAATCGCCGCGATAGCGGCTGCCCGCCAGCAGGGCGCCCAGATCCAGGGCGTAGAGGCGGGCCTCCTGCAGGGGCTCGGGCACGGTGCCCTCGTGGATGCGCCGGGCCAGCCCCTCGACGATGGCGGTCTTGCCCACGCCGGGCTCGCCCACCAGGAGGGGATTGTTCTTCCGGCGGCGGCAGAGCACCTGGGCCATGCGGAGAATCTCGGCCTCGCGACCCACCAGCAGGTCCAGGCGTCCGGCGGCGGCACGGGCCACCAGATCCACCGCATAGGCGGCCAGGGGATCGGGGGCCACGGGGGCTTCCTGATCCTCCGCTGCCTCGGCCGTGTGCGGGGTCGGGGCCTCCGCGGTGCCATGGCTGAGCACCTTGAGCAGGGCCAGTCGCTTCACCCCGTGCTGCTCCAGTAGGTGCCGGGCGGGGCTATCGGGCTCTTCCAGGAAGGCCGGCAGCAACTCGCCGCCCTCGACCTCCCGCCTGCCTGAGCTGAGGGCATGCACCAGGCTTCGCTCCACCACGCGCACGAAACCCAGGGTGCTATGGGGTTGGAAGGGCTCCCCCTCGGGTACAGTCTCGAAGCAGGTCCCCAGGGCGGCCTCCAGATCCTGCCGGAGGTCCGGCAGCTTCACGCCACACCCCTTCAAGATGCCCATGGCATGGGCATCATCCAGCAGGGCCAACAGGAGGTGTTCCTGCCCCACATCTTCCTGGCGGCGCGCCTTGGCCAGCTCGAAAGCCCGCTGGAACGCCTGGTTCAGATCGGGGCTCAGATGAGGAGCGTCAGGCATCGCTGGCCTCCACGGTGAGGAGGAGGGGGAAACCTTCGCGCTCGGCCAGCTGGCGGCCCCGCTCGGCGCGGGTCTCGGCCACATCCCTGGTGTACAGGCCAGCCACGCCCACCCCCGCGCGGTGCACCGCCAGCATGATGGCGGTGGCTTCCGTTTCAGGTTTGCGGAAGACCGTCTTCAAGAGCCAGACCACAAACTCCTGGGTGGTGTAGTCATCGTTGTGGAGGAGCACTTTCCAGCGCACCGGTTCCAGCGCATTCGTGCGCCGCCGCACGAGCACCTGGCCGTCTTCCTGCGCCTGCCTGGCCATGGGGCATCTCTCCAAAGACAGGATAGCGGCATCCCCGAAGGGGGGGCCGGGCGAGGACGCTTCAGGAAAGCCG